>CBDUSM010000284.1:0-2801 GCA_965369825.1 uncultured Bacteroidales bacterium | reverse complement strand
AAACACAACCATTTTATGAATAGTTTTCGAACACCAATTGTTATATTATTCCTTCTTTTTGTGTACAACCTTTCTTCCGGACAGGTTTTTCACAGAATCCTGTATTGGCAAAACATGCAAGTCATTCATTTTTCTGACACCGATTCAGCTATAGTACTCGGTTTTGAAGGCGCTAACTATTTTGCTGAGAATGCAGAATTACCGGTTTTCTTCGAACGAATACCCATCGACCCTTCAAAAATAAATTTTGGCATTGTGCTAAAAAACGAAATTTATGAAGTATTCGAAAACCCTGGAATTGATAAGATCGCAGGCATTGAAAAAATAAAAGAAAATATTACCATTCAGGTTTCCATCACATATGAAAAAAGAAACCCTTTTATAACCATCCATTTTGTTCCTATCCGCAAAAACACATTACTCAACAATTATGAGAAACTTGTTTCATTTGACATGGAATTAGTTCCCTCTGAGCAATCAGTTGTCTATTCGGGACAATCATCAATGAACTATAGTACCACTTCCGTACTATCATCAGGAAATTGGTATAAATTATCGGTTGAGAACACCGGAGTTTACATTATAACATATAACGATTTAAATGGGATGGGCATCAATGTTAACGCCATTGATCCCCGTACTATCCGCTTATATGGCAATGGTGGAGGTATGCTACCTGAAAACAATACTGATTTCAGGTATGATGATCTTGAAGAAAATGCAATTGTTGTGGTTGGGGAGGATGATGGAAGTTTCGACACACAAGATTATATCCTTTTTTATGGTGAATCCCCTACAACATGGAAATACAATAGTTTCAAACAGGTTTTTGAACATACAAACCATTTATATTCCGATCATACATTTTATTTCCTCACAACTGACCTTGGTCAGGGAAAACGAGTTGAAAAGTCAGAAAACACTAGCAATGAGCCAACAGACATTGTTACCACTTTTAATGATTTTGCTTCTCATGAAATGGATGAAGTTAACCTGATCAAGTCAGGAAAAAAATGGCTTGGAGAGGTATTTGACTTCATAACAGAATATGATTTTTCTTTTGATTTCCCAGCCATTGATCCTGAATCACCTGTTTATGTCAAATCAAATGTTGTTGCCAGATCTACCATAAACAGTTCATTCACTTTTACGGTTAACGAAAATTCCACGTCAACTAGTATCACCGCTATATCAACACACTATAACAGCCAATATGCGCGGGATGCCAATGTCACAACAGACTTTCTACCTACTCAGTCTGCTGTAAATATTCATATTAAGTACAATAAATCAACAAGTAGTTCTATCGGCTGGTTAAATTATATTGAGGTCAATGCCCGTCGTGCATTATCTTTCGGCAATCACCAAATGCCATTCAGAGATGCTTTATCATCGGGTTACGGAAAAGTTGCTGAATTTAATATAAGGAATGTTAACAATGCCGTTAGCATTTGGGATGTTACCGAACCAACTAATGTTAAAGCTGTTGACGCTCATTTGAGTGGGAGTACGATGACTTTCCGTATTGAGAGTGATACACTGCACGAATTTATTGCCTTCGACGGACAATCCTATTATTCTGCTTCATTTATCGAAAAAGTGGAGAATCAAAATTTACATGGAATCAGCCAGGTTGAATATATTATCATCACACATCCAATGTTTATAAATGCGGCAAACCGGTTGGCTCAACATCACTATGAAAACGACGGGACCTCTTCTGAAGTTATCACCTTACCATTGATATATAATGAATTTTCATCTGGTGCTCAGGATATTTCCGCCATCAGAAATTTTATCAAAATGATCTACGACCGTGGGTTTGAGGGTGAGCCCTTAAAATATTTATTATTGTTTGGCGATGGTTCCTATGATAATAAAAACAGGATGAACAGCAATACAAATTTCATCCCGACTTATCAATCCTCCGAATCTTATCATCCGGTTGTATCTTATGTCACTGATGATTATTACGGTTTTCTTGATGATGGTGAAGGAACCGGTCAAACAGATATGCTGGATATTGGCATTGGCCGGTTTCCGGTTAAATCGCTTGAAGAATCCATTAATGCTGTAGATAAAATAATTCATTATTCAACGCCCTCTGAGGCGGTAATGAGAGACTGGCGAAACGATATTTGTTTTGTAGCTGATGATGAAGATAGTTATACTCACTTTGTACAAGCTGAAAATCTGGCCAATTACATTGATACAACCTTCGAGGAATATAATATAAATAAAATTTACCTTGATGCTTACTCCCAGGTATCAACTCCCGGTGGTCAACGATACCCTTCGGTGAACGAATCAATTAATGAACAGGTTGAAAAAGGGGCTCTTTTCCTGAATTATACCGGCCATGGCGGAGAAGTAGGCTGGGCTCATGAAAGAGTACTCGAGTTAACCGACATTAATGGGTGGACAAATTGGGACAACATGCCTGTGTTTGTTACTGCAACATGTGAATTTGGCCGGTTTGATGACCCTGCAAGAACATCGGCAGGGGAATATGTATACCTGAATCCGAATGGAGGCGGACTGGCACTATTTACTACAACAAGAGCCACCTTCGGGAGCCCTAATTACAACCTTAATAAAAGCATTTACAGGTTTGCGTTTAATAAAATTAACGGCTCTTTCCCGACAATGGGTGAAGTTCTTATGCTGGCGAAGCAACAAAGTGGGTCAGACAATAACGGCCGGAAATTTATCCTGCTCGGCGATCCGGCACAACGCCTTGCCTATCCTGAATATAATGTTGTAACCACAGCGATAAATAATCAGGAAATTTCTTCATCCCC
>CBDUSM010000283.1:0-2814 GCA_965369825.1 uncultured Bacteroidales bacterium | reverse complement strand
CCATTCTGAATAAAAAGCAGGGATATCCGTTCTTCGACTTACACTAATTATCATAGCTGTAACTCTACTTTTATAAATATCCGGGCAGTTTTTTTACAATGTTGCCAGATTTGATACTTCGCCAAAAAATCATTTCGAATATCGTTATTCGTTATTCTGATATCGTATATCATTTCCATCTTTCTTCTTAATCATAAATGCCTGCAACTGTGCCAACAACATCCCGGCCAGCATCAAGCCACACCCAATGATCCCCCTGACTGTTAATATTTCATTCAGCATCAACCACCCCGCTATTACAGCAAAAACAGCTTCCATGCTAAGAATGATAGCTGCATGGGCTGGGGGTGCTTTTTTCTGAGCAATAATCTGTAATGTGTATGCTATGCCGACCGATAAAAGACCTCCATATAAAATGGGAATGGTTGCATCAACGATACTTTGCCATTGAATGGTTTCAAAAACAATTGCAACAAGCATACTCAGGGCCGAGCAAACAACATACTGAAACACAGCCAGTTTTAGTACATTAACATGCCGTGAGATGAAGCCTATATACAACACATGAGCAGCCCAGAAAAAAGAGCATGCAAAGACAAAAAGATCGCCTTTTGAAATATTGAACCTCCCTGTTACACTAAGAAAATACATTCCAACAACAGCGAGAAAAGCTCCCATCCAAACCCCATAACCAGGCTTATGTTTAAACAAAAGCCCCAGGATTGGCACAATCACAACATATAAGCCTGTTATAAATCCTGCATTTCCGGCGGAGGTATAAACCAGGCCAACCTGTTGTAGCGAAGCACCGCCAAACACCAGCAAGCCTGCAATTATCCCCCCTTTTATCAATATCTTCCTGTGATCTGAAGATACAATGACAGCAGGATTATTGTTCCATTTATCGCGTAACCATATAAAGGCTATCAAAACCCCTCCACCCAGTGCAAACCGGATCCCATTGTATGTAAACGGCCCAATATACTCCATCCCCTTTCGCTGAGCCACAAAAGCGATACCCCAGATAACAGAGGCAAGAAGGAGTAAAAGGTCAGATTTATAAGTACCAGCTCTCATTATTTATTTAAAAAAATTAATTCGAATATCGCATATCGTTATTCGGATATCGTATATCACCTTTGCTCCGTCCTTCTGATAATTTCATCCTGAAGGTCTTTGCCAAGATCGTTAAAATAATCGCTGTATCCGGCAACCCTGACAATCAAATCTTCGTGTTTCTCAGGGTGTTTCTGAGCATCTAACAGTGTTTCGGCTGAAACCACATTAAACTGAATGTGATGGCCATCCATACTGAAATAGCTGCGTATTAATTTTGAAACACTCTCAATTCCTTTTTCCGTTTCCAGCAATTGTGGGGTAAACTTTTGGTTTAGCAGCGTTCCCCCTGTCTTGAGATGATCGATTTTAGCTGCCGACTTTAACACAGCTGTCGGGCCTTTCCTGTCGGATCCCTGAAACGGGGATATTCCTTCTGACAGGGGTTGGTGTGCCTTTCTTCCATCAGGCATTGCGCCTATCTTACTTCCAAAGTAAACATGGCTTGTAGTCGGCAACATGTTAATCCTGAATGTTCCTCCACGTGCTGTAGGTCGCCCATCCACTGCATCATAAAACATATTAAAAATTACGACAGCGTGCTCATCAGCATAATCATCATCATTTCCGTATTTGGGTGTATCATAGATCAGCTGGTATCTGAGCCCTTCAAAGCCAATAAAATCGGCTTTCATAGCTTGAATCATGTCTATCAAAGTAACCTTTTGTTTATCAAATACATTATATTTCAAGGATGTTAAAATATCAGTAATGCTCCCCAGACCCACACCCTGAATATAACTTGTGTTGTACCTGGCGCCCCCGGCATTATAATCTCTGGCATTATCAATGCAATCATCAATAAGCAAAGAAAGGAATGGGGCAGGCAGATGATCTGCAAACAACTTCTCAATGATGTTGTTTCCTTTGATCTTGATATCAATAAAGTATCTTAATTGCTTCCCGAAAGCGTCAATAATTTTTTCCAATGAAGTAAAAGAAATAATGTCACCGGTTTCAATACCAATTTTTTTGCCGGTTTCAGGATCCACACCGTTGAAGAGTGTAATTTCCAGCACCTTTGTCAAATTAAAATAGCCTGTCAGGAAGTATGCTTCAGTGCCGAATGCGCCACTCTCAACACAACCACTGGCACCACCATTACGGGCATCTTCAATGGTTTTTCCCTGTCTTGTAAGTTCTTTTATGATGGCATCTGTATTAAAGATGGAAGGCTGTCCGAACCCTGTTTTGATAACACTGACTGCTCTTTTGATAATACTATCAGGGTTTTGTTTACTAAGCTGTACCATGGAACCAGGTTGCAGAATACGCATTTCTTCCACTACATCCAGGATGAGATAACTAAGCTCATTTACAGCATCTTTTCCGTCGCTGGTCAACCCACCAACATTGATCAGGGTAAAGTCGGTATATGTGTTACTTTCGAGGGCCGTTACCCCTACTTTGGGAGGAGCCGGGTGATTGTTGAACTTCACCCAGAAAGCCTGGAGCAATTCCCTGGCTTTTTCTTTTGTAAGGGAACCATCAGCAAGGCCTTTCTTATAAAAAGGATAAAGGTGTTGATCGAGCCGCCCCGGATTGAATGAATCCCACGGATTAAGCTCTGTGATAACCCCAAGGTGAACAAACCAGTAATACTGTAACGCTTCGTGAAAACTCTCAGGTGCCCTGGCAGGAACACGGCGGCAAATGGCAGCCATTTCCTGGAGTTCTTTCTTTCTGAGTTCATGATTT
>CBDUSM010000282.1:0-2818 GCA_965369825.1 uncultured Bacteroidales bacterium | reverse complement strand
GGGATGAGGTGCATTGAAGAGAGGTGGCTGGAGGATGAGGTGCATTGACGATAATTCCTCTGTTCATAAATCCAGGAAAATATGATAGAATAAACCAGATGCCGGAGGCATCAAATGTTTATAGAAAATTCAATGGTGGAAGATATACGACCCCGGCTGGGGTCGTATTAAACCATTAACATCATGTTTGCTATAAACATATAAACCCTCCGGGTTTAATAATAAATCTATTGAATTTCCCCTTTCCTTTTCTCCAAAGCATCATAAAACAACTGATGCACCTTTGTCCTGATATTTCTTTCAGATATCTTTCTATTAGAAGCATCAGGATGAACACGGTTAGATAAAAAAACATAAATCAACCTGCTTTCAGGATCTGCCCATACATAAGTTCCGGTAAAACCACTGTGCCCAAAACTTGATGGAGAAACGCCTTTACAGGTAGGACCATCCTCTAAATATTCGAATGAAGGCTTATCAAACCCCAGCCCTCGCCTGTTATCAGTTAAAGGAAACTGATAACTTGTAAACTCCTCAATTACAGCACTATCGAGATACGATATCCCGTTATATTCTCCGCTTTGCAATAACATTTGCATCAGAACTGCCAGGTTATTTGCATTTGAAAACAATCCGGCATGTCCCGATACTCCTCCCAACATCGCAGCACCCGGATCATGCACATCACCATGAATAAGTTGTTGCCGAAATTCACTGTCATACTCTGTTGGGACAATAGAATTCAATGGAAAGCGGTCGCGTGGCCTATACCCCATCTTGAAAAGATTCATCGATGAATAGAATTGTGTATTCAAATATTTCTCAATTGGCTGATTAAGTCCATTCTCAATGACCCTTTTAAGAAAATAAAATGGGAGGTCGCTATATTTATACTCCTCGGCTTCAAGCAAAGGGGAAGTAATGATCGTATCGAAGATTGTATAACAATAATCCCTGTGTATGTACATTTTTTCAGCAACTCTGAATGGAAACACTTCAGAGATTGATTGGCTGTAAATCAATGTATCCGGACCATTATCATTTAGTGTATTCCTATAGAAAGGTATCCAGGGTGTAAAACGTGCCTGGTGGGCCATCATTTCACGGATAATGATGTTTTCTTTATTGGTTCCTTTCAGGAATGGAAGGTAATAAACCAAAGGCATGTCAATATCTATTTTATCGTCAGCAGTCATCTTCATGACTGCAAGCGTTGTGGCTGCAATCTTAGTGATTGAAGCCAAATCAAACAAATCCGTGTTTTTAACAGGTATTTGCTTTTCATAGGTGTGATAACCAAAAGATTTCTGATAAAACACACTTCCATCTTTCAATGCCATGACCTGACAGCCCGGAAAGACTCCTTCTTCAATGGAATTAAGCAGCAGTGAATCAATTTCCAAAAGAAATCCTCTATTGATATTGAGCTCTTCGGCGATGGTATACGACAACATATTTTTGCTTATAGTATTTACTCCCGAACCTGCCTGGAATTGAGTTGACGCAGTTACAGGTAGTTTTCCCTGGTAGGCAATACTCCCCAAAATCATTTGAGCTGATATCTCCTGAGCAGTTAGATTGTTCTGATACGAAACCATGATCGCATCAAAATCATCAATTCTATTGAATCTTTCTAAACTGTATGGGCTCCCAAAAACAGTAACAATCACTCTCTTACTTGCTGCTAGTTTTGAGACCAATTCATCTGTATCATCTGAAATACCATAAGTAAATGGAAAATTTGATGCACAATGAACCCCAATAATTATCAGGTTATGTGGACTTAATTGCTCAAGTATCCGATTAACAGCCTCTTTGTTTGAAGTATGCTCTATTGAAAAATGGTCAATTTCCGCGTAATTATCCATCATTTCCTGAAAGGCCGTTTTATTATCGGATCCAATTGAAAGTGAGGCAATTTTTACACTATCATTTAAATTCAAAGGAACAAGATCTCCTTCATTCTTTACCAGGGTAATCGCTGACTTATAAATCCTTCTATTGATCGCTTTAGCTCGTGGAGTATCAATATCTTCTATCAGATTTTCAATCTTAACAGGAATATATTGAGCCAATCCGGCTCTATACTTAAATTCAAGAACCTTACGACAGCGGGCCTCAACCTCCTGCTCAATAATTAACCCTTTTTTAATGGCCTGTTTAATTTTTTTTATAGCTTTTGGAACATCACCTGGAAGCAACAGGATGTCGTTACCAGCTTGCAATGCTTTTACTTCAATCTCACCTGGGGAATAATACATTGTAACTCCCTTCATATCAAGGGCATCTGTAATGATAAGCCCATTAAATGCCAGTTGATCTTTTAGCAGGCCGGTAACCAGATTCCCTGAAAGAGTTGAGGGTAGGTTTTTATCATCGTCATACGCAGGCAAGTATAAATGTGCAATCATAATTCCGTAAAGTCCTTCACTGATCAGCTTCTTAAACGGGAACAATTCAATACTATCAAGTCTTTCCTTTGTATGTTGAATAATCGGCAACGTTTGATGAGAATCGGCATCGGTGTCACCATGTCCTGGAAAATGTTTTGCCGTTGCGATAATACCATGATCCTGCAAGCCATGCATGTAAGCAAGCCCTTTTGACGTAACATTATATCTGTTTTCACCAAAAGAACGATAATTTATCACCGGATTAAGTGGGTTATTATTAATATCCACTACAGGAGCTAAATTAACATGAACACCAATCCTCTTAAGCTGGCAGGCAATTTCAGAAGCTGCCGCATATACAAGAGTATCATTATCCATTGCTCCCATTGTCAATTGGTAGGGGAATGAATAAGTGCTATCCAGTC
>CBDUSM010000281.1:0-2822 GCA_965369825.1 uncultured Bacteroidales bacterium | reverse complement strand
GTAACACCTGCCAGGCAATTCGCATATCGTTAATCGTTATTCGTATATCGTATATCTTTTGTCTTTATCCCTCAGCATCCTTTATCGATAGCCCAATCCTTTTTCTAACCATATCAACATCCATTACCTTTACTTTTACTTTCTGGTTTAATCTGAGCACTTCACCAGGATCACGAATGAATTTATTTGATATATTACTAATATGAACAAGTCCATCCTGATGAACTCCTATATCAATAAACGCTCCAAAGGCTGTAATATTTGTAACAATACCCGGAAGGATTAGCCCTGCTTTCAAATCCTGGATTGAACGCACTTCCTTGTCAAACTCAAATAATTCAAAACTTTTTCTAAAATCTCTTCCTGGTTTGGCCAACTCTTGCATGATATCATTTAAGGTTGGTAAGCCAACGAACTCAGTAATAAATTCTTCAAGATTAATTTTTTCTCTCAGCTTTTCATTTGCGATCAAGTCACTTACGGAGCTCCCTACCCTTTCAGCCATTCGATTTACTATGTGATAACTCTCCGGATGTACAGCTGAGCTGTCTAAAAGATTCTCAGCATTAGATACCCTTAAAAATCCGGCAGCCTGTTCAAAGGCTTTATCACCGAAACGATCCACTTTTTTTAACTCATCCCGTGACGAAAATACCTTATGTTCTGTTCTGTAATCAATAATATTCTTTGCCAATAGAGGCCCCACGCCTGAAACATAAGTTAAAACCTGCTTACTTGCTGTATTTACTTCTACACCAATAGCATTAACACATGAAATAACAACATCCTTTAAGCTCTCCTGCAATGCACTTTGATTCACATCGTGCTGATACTGACCAACTCCAATAGATTTCGGGTCAATTTTAACGAGTTCAGCCAGTGGATCCATTAATCGTCTGCCAATAGAAACCGCCCCTCTGACTGTAATATCATAATCAGGAAATTCTTCACGGGCGACAGCTGACGCTGAGTAAACTGATGCACCACTCTCATTTACCATAATTGCAATCACATCTTTCCCAAAACGGATACGCCTGATGAAGTATTCTGTTTCTCTTCCGGCAGTGCCATTGCCAATAGCGATAGCCTCAATCTTATAAGCCTCAACAAGGCTGGTGATTTTATGCATTGCCAGCCTGGTCTCATTTTGTGGAGGATGTGGATAAATAGTTTCATTATGCATCAGGTTTCCCTGCTTGTCGAGGCATACTACTTTACATCCGGATTTAAAGCCAGGATCAATAGCCAGCACATTCTTTTGGCCCAATGGAGAAGCCAGTAATAATTGCCGGAGATTTTCGGCGAACACATCAATAGCTGCTTCATCAGCTTTACTTTTAGCCCATGACCTGATTTCAGTTTCAAGTGATGGTCGCAAAAGACGTGTATAAGAATCTTTAAGTGTCAGCATGACCTGTTCAGAACAAGTTGTGCTTCCTTTAACAAACACTCTCTCTAATCTTGAATAAGCTTCTTCTTCAGGAGGAAAAACAGATCCTCTTAAAAAATTCTCTTTTTCGCCTCTGAAGATAGCCAGTATCCGGTGTGATGGTGCTTTATTCACCAATTCGGAATGATCAAAATATGCTTTATATTTACTTCCTTCCTCTTCTTTTTCCTTTTTGACTTTCGATTTCAGTATTGCTTCCCGAAAAAACAAATTTCGTAGAATCTCTCTAACTTTGCCATGCTCATTCACCCACTCTGCAGCAATATCCCTGGCACCTTTAAGGGCTTCCACTTCGTCATTTACACCCTTTTCCTTATTGACAAACTGACTGGCTTTTTCATAAATATCATCTGACTTTTGAGCCATAATCAATCTTGCCAATGGCTCAAGCCCTTTTTCCTTTGCAATAGATCCAAGAGTTTTACGCTTTGGTTTAAAAGGCAAATAAATATCTTCTAATTCTGTTAATGTATTTGCGTTTTGGATTTTCTTCTCCAAAGCAGGCGTTAAGTTACCCTGTTCTTTAATGGTAGAAAGTATTGTATCCCTTCGATTGTCAATCTCAAAGAGTTTTTTTACGCGGTCACGAATTTTTATTATATCAATTTCCGTGAGGCTGCCGGTCATTTCTTTACGATACCTCGCAATAAACGGGATAGTAGCACCCTCATCAAGAAGACGAATAGTATTTTGAACTTGAAATTTTGAAAGATTCAGTTCAATAGCTATAATATTAGAGTAATGCTCTTTCATTTTCAACGTTACTAACAACGTAAGATGTAATCATGGATTTTGTTCAAGATACCTGTTAATTATACTCAGGGTGTGAAGATATTAATGTTTTATAATTTTCTCAACATGAATAAAATCGTCACAAATGAGCCGTACAAAGTATATGCCAACAGGGTAATTTTTGATATCAATTACCCGAATGATCTCATCAGCGGAAAGCGGGAAAAATTTATCATTATACACTGGTTGCCCATTCATGGCAATAACCTCAATCGAAACTTCCGATTCAATACCTTTAAGAAGTATGTTAAATAATCCACCAGCAGGATTTGGATAAATTTTCACAAATGCAAAGCTATTCAAAGATGGGATTCCGACACACTCAGCAAAGCTAAAAACAATGGTGATATAAGCCGTATCATAACATCCTGTCTCTTCATTCTCGACCCTCAGCCAATGTGTTTGCATATCAAAACCAATACCTGTTGTGCTCACCTGAAATGTTTCATCAGGTGAGTGATTGTCCCACTTATACTCGTAACCCGGGCCCATATCAGGAGCGAGAATAACGGTATTGTATACACAGACAATGATGGTGTCTTCCCCTGTTGAATGTGAACCCTCAGGGATGATATCTATT
>CBDUSM010000280.1:0-2823 GCA_965369825.1 uncultured Bacteroidales bacterium | reverse complement strand
AACAACCGGCACTGAATTTTATCAATAATTTTGGATTCATTCGGGGAGCAATAGCCTCATCAGTTGCCCATGACAGTCATAATATAATTGCTGTTGGAACAAATGATGAAGATATCGTTAATGCCATTAATCTTTTAATTGAGCATAAAGGGGGCGTATCGCTCGCTCATGGCAAAAACAGGCATGTTTTGCCCTTACCCGTTGCAGGGCTTATGTCGAATCAAGATGGGTATAAGGTGGCAAAGGTTTACGAAAATTTGAGTAATGAAGCTAAAGCAATGGGTTCAGGATTGCATGCCCCTTATATGACGCTTTCATTCATGGCATTGTTGGTAATTCCAGCACTTAAACTTAGCGACAAAGGCCTTTTTGATGGTAATTCATTTTCCTTCACATCACTTTTTGTGAAATAATTATAAATAAATTTATTTATTTATTTGTATATGATATCTTTTTACATATATTTGCCTCAAAAATTATAGGTATATGAAAAAAGAAAATTTAGACATCAATAAGCTTGAGGTGGCAGCTAGCAAACTCCGTGCTATCGCTCATCCTATGAGGATTGCTATCATAGATTTGTTAGAGAACAACAAAAAAATGAGTGTAACAGAGATCTATAGAAATTTGGGTATTGAGCAAGCATCCGCTTCTCATCATTTAAATATTCTAAAAATCAAAGGTATTCTGGTATCGAAAAGAGATGGAAAGAAGATATTTTACTCCATTAAAAATGAGGCTTTGAGCGAGATCATTCACTGTATCAACCGATGTGGTGATTAAATCTTCATCGATTCTTCTGAAATCCAATTTGGACGTATTTCAATTAATTTATTAAGGAACAATACGTTTTCTGGTTGTTTTTTTTCAATGTAGTTTCCGGTATCCCATCTGCCGTTGTTGTTTCTGTCGAAGATCACTTTAATTTTGTATTTTCCCGGCAATAGGTTGTTGTAAGAAATTGGCATGCCCACTGAAATAAGCACTTCATTAATTACCATATCATTTTCGTTAAGCAACTGAATGATGATTTGATGAACCAATTCTTCAGTGATTGTTAAATCCAGGATTAGTTGGCCATAATCACTATATGATTTTGTTTTAAAACTTACGACAATACTGTCGTTATGGTTCCCCAGGATATCAGTTAACGAAGAATCGGGTATGATCAACTGATAATTCATATCTTCTCTCCATTTATGATCGATGACAATCCTTCGTTGTAACTTACTGTCAAAGGTTACTTCCGGAAGTAAAGTGTCGACCTCTTCAATCAAAATCACCCCGGAGAAGTTGTATGATTGAATGGGGTAGGGGCTGGTCAATATTAATGGTTTAAAAGGAGCATGTAATTTTGATTTTACTACTGCTGACGCCAGTTTAATTGTTTCATCTTTAGCTGATCTGCTCGCTCTTCTTCTTCTTTCTTGTTCATGAGGCTTGGTTACTACTTCAACAGTATCCAGCACAAGGCTATTATCTATGATCTCAAGGGTAAGTGTATCAGGAACGGGTTCCATGATCCATACCATCATCGTGTCTTTCATGGAGGTAAACTCTTTGGCCATCCAGGTTTCAGGTAAAGAATTATCAATTGGTACTACCTGTGGATCATTGGTCGGAAACCTGAAAATAAAATTTATATAGTTTGCTTTGACAAGGCTATATTCGATTAATCGTTGAATAGAATCAATTTCTTCAAATAAATGCAACCGGATAGATTCAGGGATAATACCAATAAGAGAATCACCGGGAGTACTATCGTTTAAATAAACAGGATAAACCGGATTTATTAAACTGTCGGAAAATGCTATCCATTCATTGGGTAAGTCATATAAGTAATTACTGTTTGCATCTCTCAATGCGAAAATTTTATAAGGTAGATTTTTCAGGTTTTGAAATTCAAAAAAACCCTCTTTATCAGACTTAGAGATATAATAAGGCCTGTCGAGGTAAGGAATAGAATCTATATCTTCAATATAAAGCATAACCCATACACCTTCGGCAGGAGCAACATCAAAAGCATCAACAACCTGCCCTCTCAATATCATCGAGTCAATCGTAATTCCCGTTGAGAAAACATATTTGAAGTTATCTAAAGGATTATCTTCTGTTATGTCAGATATAGCATCACCAAAGTAGATAGAATAAGTTGTGGTTTCTTTAAAAATCTCATTAAACTTAATAACTAACGTCTTGCCTCTTAATTTATATTCAGGTGTTTCCTCAAAAGGAGGAGAAATAATAATTTGCTCGTTTGGGCTATTAAGCTGCACATATTCATTAAAATCTAATTGGATGTTGTGCCCTGAAAATTCAGTGGAAAAGTTAGGCGGCACTGCCTCTTCCACAATTGGGGGAGTAATATCTTTAGGCCCACCTGTTGGGGAAAGCGGATTGGCACAGGAGAAGGTTATGGCTGCCAGGGCGATGTATATCAGTAGCCAGTACCCAGTAGCCAGTAGCCAGTACCCAGTACCCAGGCTTGAACCTTGAACTTTAAACCTTGAACCTTTGTCGGACATTGAAAACAACCGGATTAATTAGTATACAAACCTACATTAAAAACCAATATCAACGAAATATGATTTTAACAATACTCACTTTTATATTGAAACATGGATGTTATTCCTCCTTTTTCCTTCGAAAAAATAACTTTTAGAGGCCAGAGGAGACCTCCGTATTAATTTTTTCATGTTGTCTGTGTATATTTGCATAAATAATTTCATGTCGGGTTTGTTGTGTATGAGATATGTTCATTAATCACTTTTTTATCATGATAAAAAATATATTCCTAAACATTGGCGCATTAATTCTACTTAT
>CBDUSM010000279.1:0-2830 GCA_965369825.1 uncultured Bacteroidales bacterium | reverse complement strand
TTTTTGATTTTAAATATGCCAAAAATAATAAAAAGGAATAACAGTTTTGTGTCTTGTTTCTATTTCTGAATATTTATCCTGGCATCCACTGCAATGATCAGCTCTTCCGTTCCTATCAGAGGATTCATGTCCATTTCAACAATTTCCGGAGCAGTTTCAACAAGTGCCGAAAGACGCCAGATAATTTCCGCAAACAGTTTTTCATTAATTCCCTCTTTTCCTCTAACCCCTCTGATAACTTCATATCCCTTTAAGCCTTTGATCATTGAAAAAGCCTCTTCTTTTGATACAGGAGATGTTGATGCTTTAACATCCTTAAGGACTTCAATAAAAATCCCGCCAAGGCCACATAATATCAGGTGCCCAAAATGTGGTTCGAATTTGGCACCGGCAAACAATTCTGTTCCAGGCAACATCGGCTGTAACAAAATGGCGCTGGTATCAGGTATTTGGCTCATTCTGTTGAATTCATCCGTTACTTCCTCGCTGTTTTTAATGTGAATAGCCACTCCTCCAACATCACTTTTATGTACAGGGCCTACTACTTTCATGGCCACAGGATAACTCAGCATTTCAGCAGCCTCAACAGCTTGTTCAACTGTTGTGGCAATAGCTTCTTTTACCCTGGGTATTCCTGCAGCATCAAGCAGTATTCTCACATTCTCCGGGCCCAGGTACCCGTTTTCTGACCGTTGAATAACCTGCCTTATTATTTTTTTATTTATAGCTGGAAATTCTATTTGTTCAATCGAAGGTTTCGAAGTATAAAATACTTTACTAAGCGCTTTGCCAAGAAGTACTTCATCAGGAAAGTATACACCCCCCTGTGCTATGAATGTTTCAATTTCTACCCTCGCTGTGGTAAGAGAGGGCAATACCGGAAATATTGGCTTTTTTGTTTCCCTCATCTTTTTATGAAGTATTTCATAAACATCAAATATCTTTTGCAATCCGGGTGTGCCAAAAATAACAACCATTGCATCAATAAAATCACACTTTTGATCTACAAAATCAATAATTAAGCCGAGTTGTTCGGCTGTTCCGGTTGCAAGAAAGTCGATGGGGTTAGAAACCGAAGCCCCCGGGAAAAGGAGTTCTTTCAGTTCGTTAGCCGTATCACCCTTGATTTCCGGAACATTTAATCCTCCTTTTGCTAGTGAATCGGTAAGCATCACGGCCGGGCCACCTGCATGGGTAATTACAGCGATATTTTTCCCGGATAGTTCTTTATAGGAAAAAATTGATGCAACTGTAATTAACTCCTCTCTTCCATGACATCTCACGATACCGGCTTTCTCGAAAAGGGTTTCAACCGCTACATCTGAACTGGCCAGAGCACCGGTATGTGATGATGCAGCCCTGCTGCCGGCTTCCGATGAGCCTGCTTTAACAGCAGCAATTTTGCACCCCTTACGGATCAACGAAGTAGCATGCTTTAACAATGTTTTTGGCTTGTCGATGTGCTCAATATATAATAAAAGAATCCTTGAACTGGTTTCAGGATTGAAGGTTTCGTCAATGTGTTTTACCACTTCTTCCACGCCAATTTGCGCACTATTACCAACTGAAATAACATTTGAGAAAGATAAACCTTTTGGAATTCCCGCCTCCATAATAAAACAAGCAGTAGCACCCGATCCGGATACCAGCATGCATCCCTGAGGGTCTAACTTTGGAATTGGTTCAGTGAAAATACTATGATGAGTGGGGGTAAGGATACCGGTGCAATTTGGGCCAATAAGCGTACCATTAACATCATTTACAGTCTTAACCAGTCGTTCTTCAAGCATTTTTCCTTCTTCACTCTCTTCACTAAAGCCTGCTGATATAACGATAATGGCCGACGTGCTTTTATGCTTAGTAAGAAAATCAACCGTATCAGGAACATATTTTGCAGCAATAGCAATAATTGCTAAATCAACCTCCGGGAGATCTTCTATATCACGATAGCTTGGTATTCCCTGAACTTCTGTTTCTTTAAGATTGACCACATAGAGTTTACCCTTGTAATTTCCATTTATGATATTTTTAAGGATCTTGCCACCCGGTTTGGTAATGTCGTTTGATCCGCCCACAACAACAATGCTTTTTGGATCAAATAATTGTGGTACTATCATAGATCGATAATTAAAATAGTATGCAGATTATGAGGTGAGCAGCAAAGTTACAAAATTATCAGTTGGCATTCTGCTTGCTACCGGCTATTAACTTTTGCTGCCTAATGAATAATAATTTTCTATTCTATGATGACCGAGCCATTCGTAACAATAATAACGCCAAGGTCCTGTGTCGCATACAGGCTTGGCGGGGCTTCATTATAGGTGCCAGCTTCGATATGTATTGTTGTCCCATAACCTGCAACATCAAATGCTTCACGGACAGTTTGGAAGGGATTAGCTTGTGTACCATCTCCTCCGGGAGATGCGCCTTTATCAACATAAATATGCACCATAACCTGTGCTCTGAACATTCCTCGTCCATGTGTAGCGGCTATCAGGTAATTATCACCTTGCCAAAAAAGTTCTGCCACCTCAGTATTTACTGGTCCTTCATTATCCGGAAAATGCATCATTAAACTCCAGTCTAATCCTTTGTTCTCTGAAGAGAATACTCCCAGATCAGTTCCAATATAGACCCAATTACTGTTCTGGGGATGGAAGCGTATAGTATTTACCTGCAGATCAGGCAGGTCATCAGGTGCTGTCCCTGTTCTTTCCGACCAGGTTGTGCCGCCATCGGATGTGTACCAAACATTATCCCCATTAAACCCACTAAAAGTAACAAACACCTGATTGTAATTTGTTGGATTGATGGCAATATCAGTCGCGTA
>CBDUSM010000278.1:0-2832 GCA_965369825.1 uncultured Bacteroidales bacterium | reverse complement strand
AACAAATTAAGTTCCCGCTTTATGTTCTCGCTTTCGTTTTGCCCTGACCAGGCTTTAGGCTCCAGGTTGTTTGCACGGGCCAGGTTTTGGATTTCATCAAATATGGTGATAAAAGCGACTGAGCTGCCAATAAAGAAGTTTAGATTAATGTTCCTTCGTTCAAGGTTAAATTCCCGGTTAAGTAATATCCGAAGTTCATTAATGAAACTCAAATCAGGTTCTGACCTACCATCCGGTTTATTTACAATTTCGTTAATTGAATTATCAGGCTTATTGCATAAAAAACAGAATTTAGTTTTTTCGCTTTCTTCAAATATTTTTTTTATACTGCCGTGTATCTCGTAGAAATATAAGGCACACTCTTCATCGCCTAATTTGTTCACACTTTTCCTGTAATTATCAATGATCTTATCGCGGATGCCTTTTACACCTGAGTTCATGTCCATCACAATATTTACATTTAGGTCGGGCAGGTATGACATCTCTAAATATGTGTTATCGTTGTTTAAGCTATCGAATAATACTTTATGATTGGCGTTATATTTTTCCTTATAATTGGTGGAATATAAGTCATACATGAATGGCTTGAACAGGAACAACGCCTGATATTTGGTTTTTAGCCTGTTCTTTTTCCCTGCTTTCAAATAGTTCTTTTCTATACCACTTTTTGGGAAATTTGAATATTTAATCTTGCCGGGATATTTATTTTTGGTAATATCGCTTTCCTGAATATCAATTATTTTACGCTGCTTTTTTTCATATTCAGGGATCTCGTAAGAAATTTGGATTTGATCGACCAGGTATTGCTCAAAGTTATCCTTTTGCTTTTTTCTTTCCGTATTCTTAAAGTTGGTTTTCTTAATAAATGGCTTTACAATATTGTTTAACCTGAAAATCACCCCTGCTTCAATGGAGGTTACATTGAAATTCGGGTTGTTTTCCATTTCGATGATAGGGTTTGCCTCCCAATTGTCAAGCGAAATTAAATTCGTGCCTGTACTGTTGTCGAGCAGGTCGGTGATGCCCCACCGCCATGTTGGTGCAATAAAAACATCAAAGTGCCTGCCTACTTTATAACTTGCCTGAACTGAAAAACCAACAGTTGCACCGAATTTTTCAAGATTTATCCCCCTGGTGTTTTTTGTGGCAGTGCCTGTGTGAAAATCGTAAAGGTCTCCAAGGTTTGTCAGATGAAATGGATAATCCACACCACCAATTGTTTCTGTATAAGTTCCGCTATATGTAATTTCGCCATTGTTAACTTTATAATTTGAACTTAACAGATAATGCGGGGCAATCTCCCCGCGAAAAGACAGACTAAAGCCGTATGGGTTAAACAAGCGGACAGATACGCCCAATGGAACTTTAAGGTAGAGCATATTCATGTCCTGTTCGATGTTGTTTGAAACAATCCTTCTGGTATATGAGTCATAATAATAATCCTCTTGATTGCCAACTTCTGTTGAATCATAATTCAGAGCCCAGTTGGAATTAATGTATGTGGCGCCAACACCCAAAAACCATGATACTGCAACGTTCTTACCACCGGCAAAGCGGTTTTCGATGGTTACACCGGCATCAAAGCCATTGCTGTTTTTTGTGGTAACCTGGTCGTTAGCGCTTGAATTGAAATTTACAAAGGACGGCCCCATTGAAACCCTGATTTCATCGGGGATCAAATTTTTGTGCCACGCATCTGGCATGAGCGATTCGTCAGCGTTTTCTATTTTGAGGATTTTAAATACACCATCACCTTCAAATTTATTGAAAACAACAGTGAAGTCGAAGGTATTGCAACCTATTACATTTGCCGAATCGATAGGCAATGTATCAACCTTGAAAACGCTATTGTCAACTATTTCGCGCATCAACTGAAAATGGACGATATCGAAGTATAACCCTATTTGCTTTTTCCGAAGTTTCAAATCGTAATGAAAAAACCCCAGCCCGGGTTTCTCCCCCTTCAGGCTATCCAGCACTTGCAGATATAAAAAGTTGGGGATGTATAAGGGTAAACCGGATGTGAGGTCGTTGTAAACTTCAACCTGATTGTTGTAATAAAACCGGCTAAGGTTATTTTTGGAAAAGTCCGGGGTGTTTATGGCCTCTTCATATTCTATCAGAAAGTCGTATAGCTTATTTGTTACCACATAGTCAACCTCAGCGAAGGTTTGTGCCTTTAGGGTTGTCATTGGGCACACCGCTATCATCAGTAAAACTAAAATAAACTCTATTTTAAATGTGCTTCTTTTGGTCATCATAACTAATTGTTATTAAAAACAATAAACTTTTTAACTATAGCCGGGTTATCGGCAACGGTAACTTTTACCAAATAATGCCCGGTTGTGAGATGTTGGGTTGGGATGGTTAACTTATTCAATTCATCAGGCAGCTCAAACATGTACGTACCTTTAAGGTTGCCCATAAAATCAAAGATTGATACTGATATCAGGCCTTTAATTTCCTTTTGCTTCAAAACATCTAATGTAATTTGCCGGCTGGCAGGATTTGGATAAAGTTGCAAGACCTCGATTGCACTTTCACCAGCCTGGGGGTCGATAAAATCGCTCTTCTCTTTATTGTAAAAGACGGTGGTTGTACAATAGCCATACTCTTTGCTGATGATTTCTACAAAACAATCGTAGGAATCAACAATTCCGTTATCAAATTTAAAGTAGTTATCTTCTGTCCTGGTTGATTCAGTGTGTCCCTCCGAATCAATAAACCCCCATTCATACAAGTATAATTGAGGTTCTTCGATTATGCAAAACAGGATTGAATTATCATTTGATTTGGGGACAATCTGCAGGTCTTTGGAAGCAGGCACTTTAT
>CBDUSM010000277.1:0-2847 GCA_965369825.1 uncultured Bacteroidales bacterium | reverse complement strand
CATGGGTTATTCACCGGAATTGTCTCAGGTGGTGTATCGTATCGGAGATAGCGTAACCAATGTGATCTCTCCTATGATGAGTTTCTTTGCACTGATCATTGCTTTTGTCCAGAAATATGATCCAAAATCAGGTATAGGTACCATAATTGCTACCATGGTCCCCTACTCCATTGCTTTCCTGCTCGTATGGATTTTGCTTCTGGTGGTATGGCTGCTTTTGGGGTTGCCGCTTGGCCCGGATGCAGGAATTCACTATACGCTGCCCAATTAAAAACAAAAAGCATGTACAACAAAATTGATTTTTGAAGAAAATCATATAATCATACAATAATGGCGAAAATTATACAAATTCCACAGGCCCGGGTTATAATGCCGAACCAGGAGCAAGCAATAAAATTGCCATTGGCAACACCGGTGTAACCTGGATAGGTGGCCAGGTAACGCGGTTTCCTTGCCCGGGAAGTGGATAGAATTCGTTTTGGCCATAATTCATCATCTATGGGGAAAATGGTTTTTAACATAACTGATAATAAGGATATTCTATACATAGGCCCTTCTCCCGATACTTTTTTTATATCCTCGGATTATGTTCAGAATGGAGATATTGTAATCTTCGGAGAGGGGATTCTTGTAGTTGACAGTGCCAAACTAACACTTTCCGGTCATTTATATGCACAGGATGAGGGCCAGGTATTTTTTAGAAATGATGCTCATTTGCACTTTAACCAATTTTATGTAGGACAATATTTCGTGTGGCTAATTGATAATTCCAGGTTTGAAGCCACGGATGCGACTGTGGATGCAAATGGGGTGATGCACTATGCTCAATTGCATGATAGTTGTACTTATATTGCTACAAATACATCCTTCCCCGACTGGACATTCAGAAAAGTTTTCAACACATCCACTCTTATCCTCGAAGATGTAAATCATGTAGGTGATATTATGGTGGATGATTCTTGTTATATTCATTTTATTCGTTGTGATACGCTAATGCCGTGGTTTGAAATGTCAGATGGTTCGGTTGTAAATATTCAATTTCCTGACCCGGATTATGTTGACCACTATGAGTTTTCAGACAATACACCCGGTATTGATAACATTTATTACACATTCATAGCAGATTCGTGTACTCAATGCTGGTGGTCGCTTGAAACACTTCCCGGTTGTGATATTACCATTAATAATTCTATAATCCGGGGTTCATGCGTTAGGATGTTCGGTTTGGATACATTTAATATAAATGGTATTGATAATTACACTTACCATTCAAATCTAACTGTTCCGCTTGACGACAGGCAGTTAGAGTATATAGACACTTATGTTTATTGGTGGAACTGGTATCCTTTTGATAATACTGTTTTCAACATTGATTCATGTTCTTTTGGTGAAATGATCGGTAGGGGGAATTCTGAAACTTATGCAACAAATTGTTTTCACGATGGTGCAACGATAATGCTTGGCTCTGGTGGAAATGCATGTGTGTCTTTTATTGATGGAATCAGCTATAGCTATATTGTTACTTTTGAAAATAGCATATTCCTCTTTGTTAATAGCAGTATAACTTCATTCTGGCCCTATCAATCAACAAATATAGCTCATGCAAATTCCTATCTGCTGGCTGTTAATTCTTACTTTGAATATGAACCTGAGGCTATGGACAGCGCCCTGGTGATGTTCATTGCGATAGATAGCCTTTCGGACAATACAGTTGGAACAACTGTTGACGTATTAGGCTCGGCATGGATAGATGCTGGTCCTCAAAACCCTGTTACTTTTGATATGTTTAAATTGTTGTGGACACCTACGGGGGATTCCAACTGGGTATTGATTAAAAATTCAACCGTTCAAATTCACCATGATCTTTTAGCAGAATGGAACACATCAGGATTGAGTGAAGGGAATTTCGATTTGAAACTCACTATATGGGATAGTACCGGAGATAGTTTAACAGCATTTAAAACAGTTACATTGCTTGAAAATACCGGAATGGCTGAAAATGAAATTAATCATAACTGGGCGACGCTTTTGCAAAATTGCCCCAATCCCTTTTCAGGGTCAACAGTAATTAATTATCAGCTAACTGAGTCATCAAAAATTACATTGAAAATTCATAATATATCGGGAAAGGAAATACGAACATTGGTAAATAAAAATCAACTGTCAGGCGAACATTTTGTAGTTTGGGATGGGAAGAATAACTCAGGCAAGAGTGTTGAACCGGGAGTTTATTTTTACCGGCTTAGTTTGGATAACAACCTTCATCATGCTAAAAAGATGTTAATTTTGAAATAGAAAGAGAGATGCAAAATAAAAAACTCATAAACGCAGCATAACAACCAGGGATAAATTTCTTACTTTTGGACAGAATTCTATTCAAATTTACTGTAAGCAAATAATAACAACCAATATTAAACAACCTGTGCTTTTTCTTAACTCCCTCATATGATAATTAGTAACCTCAAAAACAAATATCCATGAAAAAAATATTACTGATCTTAGTGACATTTATTACCGTAAGTTGTTTTGCACAAAATGACACCATTTTTAAAATGAATGGGGAATTATTGCCGGTTAATGTAAAAGAAATAACCGAAACCTCGATCAGGTTTTCATATCCGGGAGAAGATATCCTAAATACACTTAGCAAAAGCACAGTATTAAAAATACATTTTAAATCAGGCAGGGTACAGGAGTTTGCAACCGTTATGAATGTATTAAACGTGAAAAGTTGCCTGGATTGGAAAGATGTACAGATTTCCACTATCGAGTCTGAGGTCGTTGGGCTTAGGAAAATTGATAATCTTGGCTCTAAAGCACAGGGGATGACTAACATGTCGAGTATTG
>CBDUSM010000276.1:0-2868 GCA_965369825.1 uncultured Bacteroidales bacterium | reverse complement strand
TGATGGCGAACTGCTCAATGAGCTTTCTTCAATATCAGGAACCATCGAATATACAGGCTTCCATACCGTAGTGCTGGAATCAGAAATTGAATTGATACAAGGTGATGATTTTTATATCTACCTGAGCTTAGCCGAAGGCGGACAGCCTTACGACAGGACATCAGATATTCCAGTCCTGTTGGGAGCTGACTATCGTACCATTGTGGAGTCATCAGCCAGTATTGGTGAAAGTTTCTACCGTGAAAGTGGCGTTTGGAACGATCTCTATTATTATGATGATCCTCCATGGACCGGAACCTCAAATTTTTGCATTAAAGGGCTTACTATCCTTGATTCAAATGTTGGGATAATTGATGATAAGTCATTCAAAGGCTCTTCATTGCAGTTAATGAATTACCCAAACCCATTTATAAACACCACCGAAATTCATTATAGTATTGAAAATGCCGGGAAAGTTGAACTAAACCTGTTTAATCTCAGTGGAAAGCTAATGACCGTACTTGTTAATGAAAAGAAACAGGCTGGTGATTATCAAATTCGTTTTAATAAAAAGTTGCCTGCCGGTGTTTATTTGCTTCAATTAATAACGGAAGGAGAAGTTCAGATTAGACGCATGGTTGTTTTGGAATAATAAATTATATCTTTGAGATGTTATTCATTTTATGAAAGGAGGTTTGGATGCTCAGGAAATTGATAAAAATTATATTCATTCTTTTCTTTTCGTTTACCATGTATGGTTTTTCGAGGCCGGCGACAGAAGAAGATGAACTTTCAAGGTTACGGTTTGCGACAGGGGAAAAGGAGCTGGTATATGACTTTTTGCCAGTAAGTGCTTACATCCTTAATTTCGTAAAAACCGATAGAAATATTATCAGGCAATATGGCCTTCCGGATATTGACCCTTATATTGATTCCAATGGAGAGGGATTCATGTTTCATTTTCAATTCAGGACAAGGGGAGGTGGCCGGACCTGCCTTGATTTTATCTGGATTGAGCCATATGAATCTTATCGGGTGCCTGAAAAAACGTTTTTCTATGGTGTCCTTGAATGAAGGAGGGCAAGAGTCAAGTGTTAGGAGACCGGAAACAGGAAACAGGAGACAGGAGGTGGGTCAAAGCGAATGAAGATCCTGATGAATGAAGTGAGTCGGGAATATAGAGAATTACCATATATCAACTAATGTGAGTATTTTGATTTTCTGTTGAAAGTCCTGAATTATTTTATCAGATAGGTAATAAATGGTTTTAATATCTTCAGGCAACAGATCAAAATAATTATCAGAAAAAAAACCATCATCGTCGTCTGTTGACAGATATAGGTTTTTCGCAAGTTTATCAGTTGATAGTTTTAGTTCATATCCGTCATCTATTTTTGCAACATCAATGCTGATTGTAGGCTTTTCTAATTTAAGCTCTTTGGGAGTGGTGAAATAAAAGAGGTTTTCTGATAAAAGATTCTCTTTTTCAAAAACCATCATCCGTAATAATGCACTTCCTTTATCTGTTCCCTTAAGCAGATCTTTAATATCGAATTTTGTAAATACCTCACTTCTGTTTCCTTGAATATCAATATCTGTACTGGTTTCCCAATGAGTCTTTCCATTGAAATCCATCCTCTGCAGTATAAGTTTTCCTTTAACTAAATCTTGTTTATCTGAAATGATGTAAACCGATACCTGCCCATCATCAACTTCTGCCGAAACCAGTATTTCTTTAAATGCTTTTTTTGAAAAGTAATGTAATGCTTTCCAGCGTTGAAAATAATCCAGGCTTGACCATGAGACAACCGGCCAGCAGTCGTTCAATTGCCAGTAAAGCGTTCCCATGCAATATGGCATGGCTCTCCGGTGAGCTTCCAATGCTTTTTTGATACCATACGCCTGTACAAGCTGACTCACATAAATAAAAGCTTCGAAATTTTTTGGGTAGTTGTAATTTCGTCTCAGGTAAGTTTCAATAAGCTCATTTCCGGTAGGATGCTTTTGATGCGATAGCATAACTTTTGAGTACAGACCTCTGTCATCAGGCATCGAAAAAGAGTTAATAGTTTTTATGTCAGGAAAGGCCTGAAATCCATATTCGCTCATAAACCGTCCAACCTTTTCTTCATAAATTTCGAATGGTTCTTCGCCCCACCATACACCCCAATAATGTGAATCGCCCTTCCGGAGACTTTCGGGATGCCCCCAGCCAATAGCGGGAGAAGAAGGAATATAATGTGAATATGGTGAATATGACCGGACGATATTTGGCAAAAGGTTTTCAAAGATTTCCAGATAATTTCCCCAAATTTCTGCCGAGTCTTCTTTTGAATAGCCAATCGATTTTTGCCATTCCCAGTTATGCCACCCTTCATTAACTTCATTATTTCCACACCATAATGCTATGCAGGGGTGGTTCCTGAGCCTTTTTATGTTATCGATGGCTTCCTGCCTGACATTATCAATAAAATCCGGATCGCCTGGATACATAGTGCAGGCAAACATGAAATCCTGCCACACAAGGATTCCGTTCTCGTCGCACAGATCATAAAAGATATCATGCTCATATATACCACCTCCCCACACCCGTAACATATTCATGTTGGCATCAACAACATTTTTTAATAAAATGCTATACCTTTCTTTTGTGACCTCAGGAAGAAAGCTATCCTGCGGGATGTAATTTGCCCCTTTCATGAACACCGGTTTCCCATTAAGCTTAAAATAAAAGCTGGAACCAATTGAATCTTTCTCTTGCACAAGCTCGATGCTTCTCACGCCTATCCGTGTGGCACGTGTATCAACAAGGTTATTATTAATAGTCAAATTGCAGTTGACATTGTATAAAAATGGTTCTCCCAAACCATTCGTCCACCATAGCCGGGG
>CBDUSM010000275.1:0-2874 GCA_965369825.1 uncultured Bacteroidales bacterium | reverse complement strand
ACGCAGGCTACTTTACGATCTTCATTGTCATTTTAACATCCTCACTAGGTTTATCCCCTTTGGCTGTTTGAACAGCGGCAATTTTATCCACAACCTCCAACCCTGAAACGACTTCCCCCAAAACAGTATAATCACCATCAAGATGAGGCGTGCCTCCAAGAGTTCGGTATATTTCACGTCTTTCTTCAGGAATATCTTTCCCAAATCGTTGCTCAAAACTATCCAGCTGAGCATCGGTGAAAACCTGCCCCTGAACAATATAAAACTGACTACCGGAAGACTCTTTCTTCGGGTTGACCTGATCTGGCTTCCTGGCTGCTGCCAATGCTCCTTTCTTATGAAAATAAGTATCAACAAACTCAGCCGGAACAGTGTACCCGGGATCTTGTCGTCCATCAGCATGGCCACCTCCCTGGATCATGAAATTACTTATTACGCGATGAAAGATCGAACCATCATACCATCCTTCATTAACAAGCTTAATGAAATTATCACGATATAAAGGTGTTTCGTCATATAAAACCACTGTAATATCACCATAATCTGTTGATATCAATACCTTGGTTTGTTTACCTTCCTGACACGAACTTGCTGAAACAATCATAATTAATACGAAAATTGATGTGAAACTAAATATTCTATTCATCCTGGTAATATTTTTAATGAATTACTAAGGCGCAAAAATAGTAAATTTTATTTTCCCCCACTTTTCTCGAGAAAACAAGAACGACAAAGTGGTTCGTAATTTTCCTTTTCACCCAAAAGGACAAGATGGTCATCCTTAACCGTTCGGTGTGAATATTGAGCCAGGTTACCACAACGCATACATATGGCGTGTACCTTGGTTACATATTCAGCGGAGGCAAGTAACGTAGGGAGGGGGCCAAAAGGTTTTCTCAAATAGTCCATATCCAGGCCAGCCACAATAACCCTTACCCCATTATCGGCCAAATGATTACAAACATTTACGAGTTCGTCATCAAAAAACTGTGCCTCATCAATACCTACCACATCTACTTCATTGGCCAGAAATAAAATCTGGGATGCTGATTGAACCGGCGTTGAGATAATACTATTTTCATCATGTGAAATAATTTTTTCATCATCATAACGTTTATCAATCTCAGGTTTGAAGATTTCAATCCGTTGTTGTGCAATCTTTGCCCTGTTTAAACGCCTGATCAGCTCTTCGGTTTTACCGGAAAACATAGATCCACAGATAACTTCAATCCAACCGGTGCGTTTGTTGCCGTTTGATGATTTTTCTAAAAACATAGCGTGTGAATCCTGGATTCTTTTTACCTTTATCAATGTTTTACAAACGTACAAAAAATAGGTACAAAAATAAAAACAAGATACACTTTTAAATTATCACAAATAGTCATGGGTAACAAAAAACTTCTGAAGGAAATCATTAAACAGGTCTTAGACGCTATTAACGAAGAACAGGCTATTATTTGGAAGTATGAAGATCAGATCCCGCAAATTGAGGTTGACCTGATCATGGAGAACATTAGAAAACTTTATGATAATTTCCATCTTCTAAACAAAGAAAATCAAAAAACTTTGCCCTCCCCCGAAACAAATATTAATATTGGTTTTACCAAAAAACCCACAACACAGACTATCAGCCCGGAAGCTGAAGATGTGACTGAACCCGTTCATCAGATTCCTGATGAAATTGAGTTGCAGGTAGAAACAATAGAAGAAAAACCTGCTGAAGCAGAACCAATAGAAGAAATGCCGGGCCCCCGGCCTTCTCCCTTTGACCTGTTTTCCGAAGGCGAGATGATGGTGGCTGATCAATATAAAACCCCTGAAAAGACAGTTCATGATAATGGATCAAAAGAAGTTGACGATGATAGTATAGCAGCACAAATTCAACATACACCAATTAATGATTTAAAGGCATACATCGGTATCAATGACAGGTTTATTTTTATAAACGAACTCTTCCATGGCAATATGAATGCATATTCCAAATCCATCGATGATTTGAATAGCTGTGAAAATTCCAAAGGCGCGATAGAATACCTCGGAGAATTGAAAGAACAAAATAACATGAATGAAGAGCTGGATTCTTTTAAAAGACTTCATGACTTTGTACTGAGAAAATATTTATGAAGAAATTGGCTTTCTTCTTTTTATTAATCCTGTCGTTCAGTTATCTTTTTGCCCAAGACCTTGATTATGTAAAAAAAACTGTGAGTGATCTTACCTCCCCTGCTTTTCATGGGAGAGGTTATGTACGTCATGGCGACAAAAAAGCTGCCAGGTATATTCATAAAAAATATAAAAAACATAACCTGAAAAGCTTCCAAAAAAATTACTACCAGCAGTTTACTATTTCAATCAATACTTTTCCGAAAAAACTAATACTTTACACCAACGGAACAAAGCTTGCTCCCGGGATTGACTATATCATTGCCTGCAATTCACCTTCAATAAAAGGTGTTTTCCCGGTTTACAGGTTGCCAAATATCCTTAACGACTACCCCAGACCACAAAGCATAGAACAGGGAATTGACCTTTCCGGATCATTCATAATAGTAGACGACAGTCTCGGATTTCTTAAAAGACAAAATCCTTTTCCGTCGGCTGGGATCATTGTACTGAAAAATGATAAGCTGTGGTGGCACGTTTCCGGTTGTTCGCAAATAAAAGATTATGTTTCAATAGATATATTAAAAGAAAAAATGCCTGTTGGTGCCAGCCAGATCAAATTGAAAATAAAAAACAAGTTTTATAAAAAATACCAAACACAAAATGTAATCGGGTATGTTAAAGGGATAATTCAGCCTGATACTTTTGTCGTTTTCACGGCTCATTATGATCACCTGGGAAGGATGGGATCCGAAACTTTTTTTCCTGGTG
>CBDUSM010000274.1:0-2879 GCA_965369825.1 uncultured Bacteroidales bacterium | reverse complement strand
AAAAACACTCGATCTGAACGTGATCATCTTGCAATCTTAAATCTTTTTTCATTTGGTGCAGGATCCTTTTGGTATGCCGTTCCGGATCAATAAGTGTTCGTTGTTTGTTTTTTTCAGCCCTGAAATACTTTGCATTCCTGCCGGAAAGGTCCAGTAAATTTTTTTTATCACCCCTTTTTGGCATGGTATACTTAATCCCGGGAAGCTCCTGATGAAGCTCTAATGGAAGAATGATCTCTTTGGCATTGCTGTTAAACCGTTGACGAAAATCAGTTATGGATAGAGAAAGAAGCTTTTCATTCGACTCATCCAATTTCTTTTTTATTTCAATCGTATGTGTTTGAACTATCGCACCATTCACTACTCTTAAAAAGTTGACATAGCCATACTTTTCGTCATCAACAATTGAAAAAACGTCAACATTTTCAATCTTTGGATTTACCACTGTTGATTTGCTTTGATATTTTTCAAGCAAATCAATTTTTTCTTTAACCAGTTGGGCCTTTTCAAATTCCATTTTTTCTGCATACAGATTCATCAGGTTTTTTAATTGCTGAATGACTGAATGAATGTTACCCTTAATGACTTGTTTGATAGATTCTATCGATCGGTTGTATGCTTCCCCGGTTTCTAATCCTTCACAGGCACCTTTGCAATTACCAATATGATATTCCAGACAGACTTTGAATTTCTTTTTCAAAATATTTCCTTCTGACAGATTAAATTTGCAGGTACGCAATGGATATAATTGCCTTACGAGGTCCAGTATGGTTTTCATCATGCGAACTGACGCATAAGGTCCAAAGTAAACAGAACCATCTTTGATGACGTGCCGGGTTGGGAATACCCTTGGGAAAGGTTCGTTCTTGATACATATCCAGGGGAAACTTTTATCATCCTTTAATTGAACATTGTACCGGGGTTGGTACTTTTTTATCAGGTTGTTTTCAAGAAGCAATGCATCAAGTTCGGTATCAACAACCATAAATTTTATGTCAGCAATTTTTTTTACAAGAACCAGGATCTTGCCACTGCCAACTTCTTTATTAAAGTAAGAAGAGACACGCTTTTTTAAATTTTTTGCTTTACCAATATATATGATCTTACCACTAACATCAAAATACTGATAGATACCCGGTTTATCAGGTAAGCTCCTTATTAATGGTGCTAAGTCGGAATAATATTTATTATTGCCTCTCATCTTAGTCCGTCCCATCCTTGTGCAGTAACAGGAACCATTGTACCTGATGCTGATATAAGGTTAACTCCGCTACTTTCCTCTGTCATATGGCCAATAACGGATAAAGCAGGATTATCTTTTATTTTTTCATAATCAGTTTTTTTGATCGTAAACAATAGTTCATAATCTTCACCTCCGTTCATGGCGGCAGTGGTGGGGCTGATTTTGAAATCGTTTGATGTGCTGACTGTGGCCGGATCAATAGGTATTTTCTCTTCGTATATCTGGCATCCAACCTTTGACCCGGAGCAAATATGCAGAACATCAGAGGCAAGGCCGTCTGAAATGTCAATCATGGAGGTAGGTTTGATTTGCAGATCGTTTAGAAGTCTGATAATATCAGCCCTGGCCTCAGGTTTTAGCTGTCGTTCAAGCACATAGTCATGCCCGTCTAACTCTGGTCGCATAGTTGGATCAGATTTATAAACTTCTTTCTCTCTTGCCAGTAATAAAAGTCCCATATAAGCAGCTCCAAGATCACCTGATACACACAACAGGTCACCTTTGCCGGCAGTGCTCCTGAATACTATATCTCTTGCAGGAGCATCACCAAGAACAGAAATAGAAATAATCAGCCCCAAATTGCTGGATGTTGTATCACCACCCACCAAATCTACCTTGTAATTATCACAGGCTAATAATATACCGGAATATACCTCTTCAATGGCTTCAAGCGAAAACCGGTTTGAAAGGGCGATACTGACAGTAATTTGTTTTGGAAAAGCATTCATTGCCAGGATATCGGAAAAATTAACAATGGCAGCCTTGTATCCTAAATGTTTCAGGGGATAATAGGAGAGGTCGAAATGAACCCCCTCAACCAGAAGGTCGGTTGACAATAATGCCTTTTTGCCTTTATAGTTAATAACTGCTGCGTCGTCACCAACTCCTTTAACCGTGCTGCTGTTTTTTAGCACTATGTTTTTTGTAAGAAAGTTAATCAGCCCGAACTCACCAAGTTCAGATAGTTCAGTTCTTTTTTTCCGGTCTTCAAACATAATTCATTAGTTTTTGAAGTTAAATACCACTTAATCGTGCCATATTTTGCTTCCTGCGTAATTTGTAATCTGTAATACGGACAATAATTGTACAAAATTAGAAATTTAGAACAAAGCATCGGCTAAATATTTTTTTGATGTGCCGGAGATCGCTTAAATAGAATTATTTTTATTATATCTTAGAATACACGAAGAAGTCACAAAGGTTCAGAGAAGAAGCAGTTATTATGATTGAAAATGAATTTCTCACAGATTTCACTGAGATACACAGATTTATTCTGAAACTAATTGCCTGTATTTAAGCTTTCTATATTATCTGTGGAAATCTGTGGTATCTGTGAGAACCAATGGTATTCGTGAGAACTTGAAAAAAGACTTCCAATACAGCATCATGAAGCTGGTATTAAAAGGGTTATAAATTGAGTCAACACATCAAAATAATATTTAGCCACCATCAGCATACGGTACGCTAAAACCTTAAAATTATTAGTATCTTTGCAAGTCTATTTAAAATCGATCTAAATAAACTCTGTAGATTAATGGATAACAAGCAAAACAACATATTGGATGAGGTAACCGGTAGTGAGTATAAGTATGGTTTTGTGACTGAGATTGAGATGGATACATCCCCCAAAGGTCTT
>CBDUSM010000273.1:0-2890 GCA_965369825.1 uncultured Bacteroidales bacterium | reverse complement strand
TTCGGTCTGCTACACTTTGCTAAATCAAGAAAAAACCTTTATTGATCATTTTCCGCAAATGGTTTCCAGTTCTGGGGCAGGAGTACCATTAATCGATTTGCCTTGTCTAAAGAAAAAATCTATAATAAATTTCATGTAAGTCCAATTAAAGAACGCACTACTAGTGTATGATTATTTTACCTGTAGCAACCTGATATTTCGACTGTAAGATGATAATATATACTCCACATAAAAGATGACTTATATCTAACTCTACCTTACTTTGATTTTTTAGATGTTTTTTATGCACCTCAACACCTTGCAAATTCATGATACTAATATCAGCAATAACTTCTTTGTTTGCAAAGTTAACGCTGAAGCGACCGGTACTAGGATTGGGATAAATCTGAATCTCCCGGTTTTGATGAATAAAGTCAGGTTCATCCGTATTCATTAGAGTTAAATACTGATAATTTAGCAACATAGGTGCCGGGGCAGAGCATCCGTCACCAATCCAGGCATTGAACCTGCACCCTGCCTCGGCATGGAATCCCGGATTAAGCGTTATACTGCTGTCATTGGTTGCAGTTACTGTAGCTCCTGAATTGATTCCACCTTCCACTGTATAGGTGTTTGAATTACCTGCAAATACTATGTTTGATGAAGCTGAATAAAATCTCCATGAATTAGTATCTACATCAGCATTTTCGAGGGTTATCAGATCAGGGCAAGGTGTTATCAAACCTAAGGATGGATCTCCATATAAATTAAAAACGCAACAGTTCATCCAAAACTCATCGGAATAAATTGACAAATCCTGCTTCAAATCAAAAAGGGAAAAGCCACATCTGTTTTCAGCACCAACCAATCGCTCGGCAAATTCGTAGGTCATGCCGGAATTGGATGCGGAGTTATTAAAATATGTTTGTCCGACATAATACCACGACACGCGTGTTGCAGCACATGCACCGGGTGAACCGTTTTTCAGCATTGAATAGGCAAGGTTATTGGAGACTTCGGGATAGGCGTTATTGCATGAGCACTGAAATGTAAATGCCGGAAGGCTGTCATTAAGCATTGAAGCATAAGTAGTATTCATAATATCAGCAGCAACAGTGGAACCGCCATGGGTCCACCAGAAAGCCGCAGCCGGATGGTCGTCTATCCATGCATTATAAACATTGCTGTAGTTACATGGGGTTGTTTCAGGAGGATCAGGAAGCCCATAGTCGCTGTCGTATATCCGATGTGAGGTCCAGCCGGGTTTAGTTGCAACAAAATTATCCTTAATAGCCTCCCCGAGATGATATCCCGGGGTGTTTTTATCACTGGGTTCCATCGGAAGTATAACACTTTGCCTCCAGCCTGACATACTAAGAGGTTCAAAGGTGAAGCATATCAGTTTGTTGAGTATCTGATCCAGGGTGGTGCTACTGCCATAATAAGGAATCCGGCCCACAATGATCTCATAAGTCCTTTCACACCCACCCGATCCGGTATCATCACCCCATTCACCATAATATCCGTCACCATCAAGGTCCCAGTTTCCATTCATATCAGAATAGTAATAATCAGAAGGCGCCTTTTTATACTGCGTATAATTTGTTGCGTTATTCCTTGGCCAGAGCATTTTCATAGGTACATCACCATCACTGGGGTTAGGATCGCCAATAAGGAGTAAATACTCTAAATTAAGGCTGGAATAATTGTTTTGTAACCAGTTGCGTATGTTCTCGGCAGCGGTATTACCTGTACTACCGCCCCATTGCGATTCGGTAACGAGGTGCACTGTAAAACCCATGTTCTCTTTGGCATTGATAAACTCATTGAGTTTTGTGGCTGCAGCAGCGATAGTGCTGGTTGTGATAATGGCATACCCTGTTATTGTATTCACGCCATCCTGAGGAGCGGATACATAACTGCTCAATGCATCCTCAGTAAGGAGAATATCTTCAGGCAGCTCAGGAAAAAAATCCTGTTCTGTATCAACTGAAAAATCTTTCGTATCAAAATATACACTTACCACTCCACCTACGATTTTCTGTAATTGTTTGGTGACCGGTTTGTATCTGAAACCCGGTATATCGAAAGAAGCAATGAGATATGTGCCTTTAAACCCTGAATAGATTTCGGTGGTATGAATAGTTGGATACCAGTTTTCATTTTGATATACAGTCAAATTTCTGTTATTAACAATATGATAATCCTCAGGATACAACACACATATATCATCATTATCTCGTGTTGCAACTGGTGGGGCAGGTTGTAGATGATATTTTCCCTGCAACGTTTCCCATTGTATGAAGTCCAGATCAAGCCTTATGCTTGTTGCATCACAGTTTGCCGGAAGAAGAACCTGAAAATGCCGATAAGGTATGTCAGGGTTCCCTGATTGATTAACAAAGTATAAATCTTCACCTTTAAAGACCACACTTCCGGTTTCATCAATACCCACCTGAATATCTGTCAGATGGTGGGCTTTGGGATCAATTACAACTTTCTGTCTATTCCGGGCATGAATGTACGTTACATTACTTATCAGTAAAATGATCACATAAAATAGCCTGATATATTTCATAAAGAATTTACTTTTAGGATCTTTTACAAGGATAACAATAAAATTTTTCACCCTGCAAATTTGCAAAAAAATCGCACCTATAATAACCACCGTAGTCACCCTTTTCCTATTTCCTCGTAACCACCCCCTCTCCCGTCTCCCCTGAAGGAGATAATATAATTGAGCGATTGTCAATTGTCGCTGTCAATTGTCGCTGTCAATTGTCGCTGTGATGATTAATAAATCGAACATCGAAAATCGACAATTGACAATCGCCTAATTAATTTAGTGTTATATTTGAAAAAATATTAACCTAAATGAATTCATTGAAAAAGCCGCTTCCTATTTAAAAGC
>CBDUSM010000272.1:0-2893 GCA_965369825.1 uncultured Bacteroidales bacterium | reverse complement strand
GTTTCACAGAGAAGGTTTATTATTAGTTCTTCGTTTTGACACTGATTAGTTACAAAACTTTAAATCAGAAATGTGAAATGAGAAATAACTAATAACCAATTAGAAATATATGATCAGGCAAACCCTCAAACTTTCAAATTACTTTTCAACAAAAATAGCGGCGACAAAATAAACACTATCCCTGAAACGATTAGCAGCGCATAACCTATGCCAAACTGATCAGCAAGGTAGCCAGTCAAAAGCGCTATAACCACAGAGAATAGGGTCTTGACCTGAGATTCAACTGACAGGGCAGTGGCAAGAACATCTTTTTTCAAAACCTCAGTCACATACGCAACTCCTATGGGTTTTCTTATATTTTCGATAATGTAAATGCCAATATAGAAAATGATGGACAAAAGTAAAAAATTACCAATGTACAACGCACCACTAATGGCTCCAGCCAGCAGGCCTATTAATAAGCTGAAATTTAATGGCTTCTGTAATTTATCGAACTTTGCTGCTACGTAACCCGATTTCCTGGAACTGAAAGAGGTCAAAATGTAAATAATAAAGTAAGCCAACCCAACAATAACCGCAGTGCGTTGGTCATCTTTCAGAAATAATAACACCGGAATTGAGATCGCAAAAGCATTTAAAATCGGCTGCAGGTAATCTTTCAAGGCCCTGAAATACCCACTAAATATCGAAACATTCGCAATGGCCTTCAAAACCTGAATATCTTTAAAGGAGCTCATAAAATCTTTAAATACATTCATAAAAATTAACCCATAACCATGCTTCTTTATACTCCGAATATCACCATCGAGGATCTTTGGATATGAGATCATCAAAAACAGATCAAGCAGATAAGGGACGACAGCGTAAACAAAAATTAAATCGTACCTTCCTGAAGTCAAAACAATTAGCCCGGCTATTAATGCTGATATAGCTGATCCGATTTGTGACCAGGATCGGGTGTGGCCGTAGTAATCTACCTTATTATTCAGCCAGCCCTTTATTTTCAGGTACTCAAAGATCATAGCCTTATGCGTACCTGTGCGAAATGCCTCACCAAAAGAGAAAACGCACATTGCTATAATGAAAAGGACAAATTTATCAGAAAAGAAAAACACCAAAAAAGAAATGATATAGAATGTAAAAGAGATGATCATTGTCCGGCGTCTGCCATAAGCATCCGCTAACATACCAGCTGGTATCTCAAAGATACTCTTAACTATTTCCCTAACGGCATATAAAATGCCGATTTGAAAGAATGATTGCCCATTTTCAAGAAAAAACAATATAAGAAAGGGTTCAAAAAAACGAAGATTCTTCAAAAAGCCATACGTGCAGAACTTGTAATATTGAAGGTCTTTGTTAAATAAACGTTTCATGACGAATAGGAAACCTAACCTGATTTAGTAACAAACTCTATGTAAAAAGGTATCAATAGCCCCGCCTTTCAAGGAGGGGATTAAAAAAAACAAGTAATCCACTCCTCTCCAAAATTCAGGCTAATTGTCAATTTTCTTATTTACAATGCTCAGTATCTCTTCCTCCATCATTTTTGTCTTCTCCACTATTTCTTCACCGAGCGTAATCTTCTGATTAACAAAATCAACATCATCCAGCCCCGCGGCATTTATTTTTACATTGAGAAAGGCACCAATAACACCTGACCGGGCTGCAAGTGCGCCAACACCGGCATCAGAAACTGAGTTAGGGTTACCTATCTCTGCCATAGCTTTCATCACATCCATGGACTCATAACAGAGTTTCATAGTCCGGAAAGGGACTTCAATGGCAAATTTTGTTGCATCCTGAATGGCTTTATTTCGAATATTTTTTTCATCTGATGTTTTTTTCGGCAACCCAAAAGCTTCCATGATCTTATTAAAAGCTAACGTATCCTCATCAACCATCTTCAATAATTCATCGTGGTAATATTTTCCTTTTTCAGCCCAATCAGAAAACTCCTCCCATCTATCATCCCATCCTCTTTTATGAGCCGACAGATTTGCTACCATGGTACCCAATGCAGCGCCTAAACTCCCCATGCATGCTGCAATTGACCCACCTCCCGGAGCCGGGGATTCGGAAGCAGTTTCGTATGTAAACTCTTTTATGCTCATATCAACAAGTTTACTATTTGAACCGGATTCTAATAAATACTCAATAATCTTCTTATCAGGGTCGAAAGGGTATAGTTCATTAAGGCCCATTGATTTTACAGCAATATTAATAATCTCGCGATCAGGTATTCCGGTCGAACGTTTTTGCTTCCTCAGGTAATGCTTCCCCGCATCCAGCATAGCTTTTAAAGGGACGAGGCCGACAATCTCAGACCCGGTGACACGCACTCCTCTGGCTTCGGCTTTTTTACACACTTCGTCAAACGCGATATGAACAGGGGTTACATCAATATCGGTCAGGTTAATTGATATTTGAGCAATACCAAATTCATCTATATACCATCCAATGGCCCTCACTTTCTTCAGGCTACCTGGTATTCTGACTTTCTCACCATTCTCGTCAACAACAATTTTTCCGGTAACAGGATCTCCTTCTCTTTTAAATCGTCCCTGTTCCCTTATATCAAATGCAATCGCATTGGCCCGTCTCGTTGATGTAGTATTCAGATTCGCATTGTAGGCTACCAGAAAATTTCGTGTACCTACAACAGTTGCTCCCGTCTTTTCATTAAAAACGGCTGGCCCGAAATCAGGTTTCCAATGAGGATCGGCTAATTTCTCTTTTAGTCCTTCATACTCTCCCTTACGAATATTAGCAAGGCTACGTCGTTCCTCTGTAAAGGCTGCATGCTCATAACAATATACCGGTATGTTGAGTTCCTCCCCAACCCTTTTAGCCAATTTGTGTGCGTATTCAACAGTTTCCTCAACTGAAATAT
>CBDUSM010000271.1:0-2906 GCA_965369825.1 uncultured Bacteroidales bacterium | reverse complement strand
ATAATAAACTAAAAGATGCACGGGTATGTGCTGTCAGGTGTTACACCTGACAGTCGAAGTGGAGTTGCGGGGAGTCGAACCCCGGTCCAAACAAGGAACCAGTGTGATTTCTACATGCTTATCTTGCTGTTGGTTTTCGTGAGTGGTTCGGGAACAAGCACCCAAAGCCAAACCTTAGCTTCTTTATCTCATCCTGTCATCGAAGCCCTGACAAAACCAGTCCGAAATTGCCTACGCCCTGTGATCCGGCCGGAATCAGACATCTCCACCGGCAGAACGTCCCGTCCCAACACCTGGTGTCGGGATTAAGCCCGATCTACTAAACTTCGATCAGGCAGCGAGAGCGAAATTGTTTTCGCCAATTGTTAATGTGCAGATAATGATAACGAGCGTATCTACAATGCCCGGCATGCTTACAAACCCATTCACCTTGATGTCAAATCCAGTCAACCCCGGGTTTAAGATATTCGATATACGATTTACGAATAACGATATGCGAAATAAATATTCGATATACGATATTCGAAGTAGATCAAATACCGTTCCAAATTCGATGCAAAGATACGGGAAAAAGTCGACAGTTAGCAGTTGGCAGTCAATAAAGATTTCTACATCCCAAGAATCTCGTAACTAAACTTCCGGGGATTGATACACATTACCGGTATCTGTGAAGTGTTGAAGATCATCTCTTCATCATACGTACCCAGTAAAAATTTTGAGAATCCTTTATCAGGATTAGTCATGATCATGATCAGGTCGGTGTTATGTGATGTTGCATAATCGATAACTTGTTTGGAAAATCCACTGCTTTTTTCGGCAACCTTATGGGTGACTGCCACCCCGTTTTTCTCAAGATAGTCAGCAATCAATTTTGAAGCATCATTTATTCCCTTATCAGAGGTGTTAATCTGATAAATATGAATGGTTGCACCAAATTGTTTGGAAATAAAAACAGCCCATTTAGTTTTTTCCCATGGACCGGCTTCACTGGTAATAGGAAGAACAATGTTCTTGTAACCCTGTTCGAAAGCACGTTTCTGAACAACAATCACCGGTGCCGGTGAACTGGTAACTACTTTTAATGCAAAACTGCCGGTCAGATGCTGCATTCCAACCTTCCCATGTGTGCCAAGATAAACAAGGCTAGCGCCAATATCTTTTGCTACCTCACCAATAATTATGAAGATACTGCCTTCTATGGCCATTGTCTCAACAGCAATACCATACTTGCCTTTTAGCATGTCAGCAATATCGCTAAGTTTCTGATCAATAGCAGACCCAGCCAGGTTTTCCTTTTTGAGATATGATTTGGTGTCCTTATTGATAACATGCAGTAAAACAACTTTGTAACTTAGAAATTTAGCCGCATCAGCCGCCTGCAACGAAGCGTTTAAACATACTTCTGAAAAATCTGTTGGGACCAGAATAATATCGTTCATTTTGTCTTTCATGAGGAAATGTTTTATGGAGTTCTTGTTATTTTTTTACAAAAGTACATTAAATTTACTTTTCGCCCAAATTTTTATTGCTACAAGCTACAAGCTACAAGCTACAAGCTGCAAGCGAGACAATCGACAATAAAGTTAATAACCTTCTTCAACACCATCAACACCATTACTTTCATTAGGGATTCCCGGCTTGAGAAGTTTTTCACATCGTGTAATATAAAGCCCGGCTGCTTTGTCATGCATCTTAACCTCCTTAATAGATAGGAACCCGGCTAATGCTTCTTTGTATTGTTTGTTTTTATAATGATTCATGGCTTTACCAAACTGAGCTTTGGTTTCTATCTTTAACCGTTTGATATCCTCCGGCTCACCGTCAATGATTTCGAAAATATATACAGCTTCTTTCTTACCCTTCACCTTAGCAACATCCAGAAACCGGTAATTATAATTGCTGGGGTCATCAATTTTAATAAGGGTATCTTCACTTATAATAATGGCGGTGCCATATAATTTAGTCAACCCCTCAAGTCGTGATGCCAGGTTAACAGCATCTGAGATCACCGTGCCATCCATCCTTCCTTCTCCTCCCACTATGCCCAGCATCAATTTCCCGGCGTGAATTCCAATACCGCTGTTGATTTCCGGTTTGCCGAATTGACTCATTACCTGGTTGAACTGCACCAGTTTTATCCGCATTTCAATAGCAGCATTAATAGCGTCGCCGGGATCATCCGGGAAAAGAGCCATAATTGAATCTCCTATATATTTATCAATAAAACCATTGTTATTGCTTATTACCGGTTCCATATACCCCAGGTAATGATTAAGAAAGTCGAAATTTTCTTTTGGTGTCATCGATTCGGAAATTTCCGTAAAGCCACGAATATCTGTGAAAAGGATGGTCATTTCCTGTTGTACCTGATCACCCAGTTTTATATCAACAAAGTTTTCTTTTTTTAGAAAGTGAAGGAATTGCTTGGGCACAAACCGTGCATAGGCCTCATTCATTCGGGAAATATTTGATATATAGTCTTTTATCTTTTGTGACATGTCGTTATAACCCTCGGTAAGCAGCCCTATTTCATCGTTGGTCCTGACAATGCCAAAGTTATTCATGTTGCCTTCTCCGGTAAGTCTCATGTTATCAAGAAGTTCTTGCACAGGTTTAACAATATCCTGCGTTGTCCATCGCACGAAGAAAATAATATAAATAAAGGATATGAATATGCCTGCCCCGATCCCTACGAACATAGAAATATTGTCAATGGCATTGACATAAAACAGGCTTCGATAGGGGCTGTCTATGCCGATTGTTTCAGGCAAACCGAAAATTTTTGTATAATTTCCAAGCAATATCTTAACCTGGTCGTTTGTTAATTCACCAAGGTCTGAGACGGATGTCAGGCTAAGAAGAAGGTATAAGATAACTATCGTTAAAGGAAGTAGTGTGGTCATTGA
>CBDUSM010000270.1:0-2913 GCA_965369825.1 uncultured Bacteroidales bacterium | reverse complement strand
AGGAAATCCTTTAATTTTTTAACAGCTTTTCTGATTTAACCAGCTTATTATCAGTATCCTTGAGCAAAACGGTATAAATTCCAATATTGAGATGAGAAATATCAATTTGTTTTGTGTTCGCCTTTAGCAGAAGTCTTCCTGTTAGATCATATATTTCCAAAACAAATTCATCATCAAAATCAACACTTATGATACCATTAGACGGATTTGGAAAGATTAGTTTTTGCTGATTATCATACTCATCGTAAATTCCAAGTGCACTACAATTGGAAATTTTTTGCGAATCAGAGCCATCTAAATTCATTTTGTTAGTACTCCATTTTCCAGTACCGCCCGGCCAGTATGAGTAATAAACCTTACCATTGTCGGGATGGAAAAAACAGAGATTGATTTTAAAGGATGTCAGGAATAACCAGTCAGTGTTCAAGTTAGCTATAATTTTCCAGGTAATGGATCAACCTGGACAAATCAATATCTTTTGCTCCGGAGATGTAATATGTATCGCTCCATCCATATGGGATTTTTCCACATTTCATATAACTGTTCCAGATGTGCTCAATATACCACAAGGGTTCTTTTCCCCAGCGTGTGTCAACAGTTTTACGGGCAATGAATTCTTTTTTAGGGATCTCCAACAAAATTTTCTTATTTAATAAAAGGTTTATCTGTTGATCATAAAAAGCAAGTATCCCTTCTACGATAAGTATGTCTGCAAGCGAGCTCTCTGTAATGATTTTTTGGTGCAACTTGTTGAAATCAATTGACAACGGATGTTCCCAGTCAATATGATCATTAATTCTGGGCAGCAATGATTTAGGGAAAACAAAATTATCCTGGCACAAGATCATTACGTTTTTTCCAGGATAATATTCTTGTATTCTTTTAGCAAGACCGCTTTTTCCTGATGTGCTCAGGCCTCCAATACCTATAACCATTTTGTTTATATGGTGTGAAACATTACTGGATCAGGCGGATAAAATTACTACAATTATCTTTAATAATAAAAGTTTTGGTCGGCCTTTGATTATTCTTTTCATACCAGCCAACCGTCGATACCAGGTCATCCACTGTGATACCCACTAACCGTAATTTAATCTTGGGTTGGTCTGGCTGAATATTCACATTCTTCTCTCCTGCAGGAAAACACTTAATAAGATACCCATCCGGGTCTTCAATCATGAAATAGGAATAATTCGCTTTGATTAGAATCATAAAATCCAAATATATCTTTGTACCATAATGCAGATTGATCAATATCCTTAACCACTAGCGTAATAAGGAAAGGAGAAGATAGCTCAATGTGTGAAGAATCAATAAGAATGGTGTCATTTTGAGCAGCTGGATGGATATTGAAAAATAGAAAAAAGAGAATAGCGAAGGAAGAAAAGGTTGGTATTTTACTTCTCATATCAGAAAATAATATACTATTTAACGAACTAAATCCACGCAATAAAATATATGTTTGGGATAAAAAAAAAGAGGGTGCATCACATTTGATACACCCTCCTGGTAGCGAGAACGGGAATTGAACCCGTGGCCTCCGGGTTATGAATCCGACGCTCTAACCATCTGAGCTACCTCGCCATGATGCAACTGCCAACAGGGCTGCAAAGATATAAAAGAAATTTATAATTAAAACCTCAAAATTCCTCAATAGTTTCTTTATAAACAATGCCTCTTTCTTCAAGTCCTTTGAGGATGAAAGATACGCACTCCGGATGCCGGCCAATAAATTCGGGTGCCGAAACACCTTCTGTTGTATATAACCCTTTTGCAACCATTCGCAGCGCCATGGTCGCTGTGTAGCCAGTGGTCCTGGCCATTGAATGAATGCCGGTAACAGGATCATATTCATCGTAAAGGTCGTAAGTGAAACGGAGCTTTTTATAGTTTTTTATACCTTCCACAATAACTTTCATAACGGTTATATCCGTTTCGCCTTTTTTAAGTTTCCATTTTGGGAAAAGTAATCTGGAGGTTAAATCCAGTGGTGATATCTTTTTTCCGTTAATTTCAATTTCCTCCTTGCTGAAGAAGCCGGTGTCGCGTAAGAGAGCTATTTTTTCAATATGCCCCTCGTAACGTAAGGTTTTTTCAATCATATTGGGAGCTTTAATGGTATAAGCCAATGATCGTAAACCATCGCTGTTAAAGGCTTCTAATGTTCCAATATGGGGAAAGTCAATAAGTTCGGGATCAGATAATGCAGGCATAACTATCATTTGCCCTCCTTCAACATACCTGGCAGGCCTGGTATATTCTTCAATAACATCGGCAGGAGAGAAAACCGCCTTGTATTCCCATGGCCATTCCCTTTCCTTTGGTAATCCACCTACATATATTTTGGCCGTCTCTATTTTGTCGAGAAAATGATCGGCCTGTCCAATCAGAATATTGCTCATTCCCGGGGCTACACCAATATCTGAAATTGCAATCACATTGTTTTCTTTTGCCAGGCCATCAAGGTCGAAAAGATTTTCCGGAAAAAAGGCAATATCAATCACATCCTTGCCGGCTTCTATTATTGCTTTTAGGGTTTGAAACCCCATGAACCCCGGTACAGCAGACAAGACAAAATCAAAGTTTTCCACAATACGTTTGACATTTTCCGGTTCCGTAAAATCAGCTTTTATACTGGAAATCCTGTGGTGATTTTCCAGTTTTTCCAATGCAGGTTCATTTATATCAGCCACGCTTACTTCAAATTCTTTTTCTTTTGCAAGATCAATGGCCATTGGCCCTCCTACCAGGCCGGCTCCCAAAACGATTATTTTCATACTGTTATTTTTGAGCTTTAAACTTTTTTAAATTACCTATCTGCGTAACAAATATGCCGAATAATACAATGATCATCCCCATTATTTTATTCAAATTAAAATATTCGGATAAAATGAAATATGAAAAAATGGCTGT
>CBDUSM010000269.1:0-2918 GCA_965369825.1 uncultured Bacteroidales bacterium | reverse complement strand
ATAGAAACTATGAGGAGAGAAGGGTATGAGCTTCAACTGGGTCAGCCTAAGGTAGTTATTAAAAAAATAGATGGGTATAAAAATGAGCCGGTAGAGCTGTTATATGTAAATGTTTCTGAAAATTTTTCAGGAAAAGTAATAGAGATCATCACCAAACGTAAGGGCGATATTATGAATATTGAGAAAAAGAATGACAGAATAAATCTTGAATTCAAAATATCGGCGAGAGGCTTGATTGGACTTACCAACCCTATATTAACAGCAACCGAGGGCGAAGCAGTGATTTCGCATCGTTTTAAAGGTTATGAGCCATGGAAAGGAATAATACAAAGTAAAAGAAATGGCGCATTGATAGCTATGGAAACGGGGACATCTATTGCTTATTCTATTGATAAACTGCAAGACAGGGGTAAATTCTTCATCGACCCCAATGAAAAGATATATGCTGGTCAGGTGATAGGAATGAGTACAAGGTATGATGACCTGGTAATAAATGTGATCAAAACTAAAAAGCTATCCAATATGCGGGCTGCAGGTTCGGATGAAAAATTGTCAATAGCTCCGGCTATTAAGTTCTCATTGGAAGAGGCTATGGAATATATTGGAGAAGATGAATATATTGAAGTAACCCCCAAAGCAGTTCGTTTACGAAAGATACTGCTTAATGAGCTGGAAAGGAAGCGGAAAAAGAAATCGGAAGGGCAATAGAAGGTATAAAATTAGCATTCAACATATAAACACAAATGACTTCTTCCATGGCATTTCTTGTTCTATCCGGACATTAGTGATAAACTATAATTATCTTTGTGCCCTGATAAAAACGAATTAAACTAACATTTCATGCAAAACAAAATAGCATTTTTAGGGACACTACTGTTTGTATTTCTTTTAGGGAGTTTTACATCAAATGCCGGTGAAACTGATCCACCATTGTCATGGCCTATCGAAATTGAATCTGATGGAGGTTTTGTTACAACGCTTTATCAGCCCCAGCTTGAATCGTTTGAGGCAAACATTTTAGAAGGCAGAATGGCTGTTACCATTAAGCCAAAGGAGAAAGAAATGATTTTTGGTGCAGTGTGGTTTAAGGCCCGGATGTCTACTGACCTGGACAACAGAACGGTGTTGCTTGAAAAAATGGATATAATAGAAACTCATTTTCCAGATATGGTGGATGAAGAGAAAATTAGCAAATTTTCGAAATTGCTTTCTGCAGAGATGGAATCATGGAACCTAAAAATGTCGCTCGACCGAATACTGGCCAGTCTTAATGAGGTTGAAAACCTGAACCAATTATCTGACAAGATAAATAATGAACCACCGGCAATCTATTTTAGAACTAAACCTGCCGTTCTGGTAATGATAGATGGTGATCCTATATTAAAAAAGGATGAAGGCTCCGGTCTTGAATATGTTGTGAATACCCCTTTCTTTATTGTGAAAGACACTGAAAATGAAACCTATTACATCAATGGAGGCCCATTTTGGTATACTTCAAAAGAGATCCTCAGCGGATGGGAAGAAATAAAAAAACCACCTTCAAAAGTTAAGAAATTTGCAGAAAAATATACTGAAGGAAAAGAAACCGATTCTGTCGCTCAATCGTACACAGAAGCTCCTGAGTTAATTATTGAAACAAGATCTGCAGAACTGGTGCAGGTGGACGGTGAAATTGATTACAAACCAATTGATAGTACAACTTTGCTGTATGTTTCCAATACCGAGAGTGATATTATCATGGATATCAATTCACAAAACCATTATTTGCTACTTGCAGGTAGATGGTATTATTCAAAATCATTAAATGATGGTGACTGGACATTCAGTGAGCCTGATGACCTCCCGGCAGAGTTTAAGAAAATACCGAAAGATTCAGAAATGACTTCTGTAAGGTCTGGCATCCCCGGAACACCAGAAGCTCAAACTGCATTACTTGAACAGTCAATTCCTCAGACAGCGACTATAGATCGAAAGACTGCTAAGGTAGAAGTTAAGTATGATGGCAATCCTAAATTTGAAAAAATAGAAGAAACAGATATTTCCTATGCTGTAAATACTGATAAAACGGTATTATTGATAAAAATCAGCTATTATGTTATTGAAGATGCTGTTTGGTTTATGTCGGAAAAAGCAACCGGTCCATGGGAAGTTTGTGTTGTTCGCCCGGATGAAGTAGATCAGATCCCCCCGGAATCGCCTGTTTATAATGTCAAATACACGTATATTTATGAATCTACCCCCGAAGTAGTTTATGTGGGTTATTTACCTGGTTATACTTATTCATACGTTTATGGAGGAGTTGTAGTTTATGGAACAGGATATTATTACCAGCCATGGTATGGCAGTTATTATTATCCACGACCGGTTACCTGGGGATATGGCGTACATTATAGTCCCTATGGTGGTTGGGGATTCTCGGTTGGGATAAGTTATGGCTGGATTGGCTGGGGTTTTCATCCATACAGAAGAGCTTATTGGGGACCCAGGGGATATCACAGTGGATATCGTCATGGATATAACCGAGGGTATCGACATGGGTACAACAGAGGTGCAAGGGCCGGATATGCCGCAGGGTCAAGAAATTCAAACCGTAACGTATATAATAACCGATCTAATGGAGTTAAACAGACCGGTAATGTCAGGAATGCCCGGGCATCAAATAATATGAATAATAAAGCGCGTGCCAGCGGGAAAGCAAATAATATCTATTCCGACAAGAAGGGAAATGTTTACCAACGTGATCAAAAAGGCAACTACCAAAACAAATCCAACAGACAACAACCTTCAAGTACTCAACAACTAAGGCAGTCGCAAAACAGGTCAACAACAGGGACTGCACAACAAAGAAATCAGGGCTCTTCAGGGATGTCAAGTCAACAAAAACAAAACCTGAACAGATCGTATCAAAACCGGAGTAC
>CBDUSM010000268.1:0-2920 GCA_965369825.1 uncultured Bacteroidales bacterium | reverse complement strand
ATGCTGTTGCTGATACCCTTTCAGGGTTAATAGAAATTAAAAAATGTTTTAACTATCCTGGAATCTAACCGCACAACGCGTTAGAAATAACCTTTTTTTACTTTTTAAGGTTAATCCATACTATTGGCTTTTGTGACCCTTAAAACCAGATAAATTTTAATATAAAGAAAGAATTCTAAGTTGAAGGATTGGTTTGCCATGTTCCGTTCACCACGTTTTACAGTGTATAGGTCAATACCGGGCTATAAATATCGTCTACGTTTGTCGGTCTAACGGAGTACTCCCATTCTGTGTCTTCATTTTTCTAATAACATTCGAGGCCTCAAGCTCCCTGCTTTAGTATTATTATTAATATTATCTTTGCCAACAAACAGACAATCAGTCCATTTTAGTTCATATATTAACAATTCGATATCATCATGAAAAAATTCATTTTCTCTCTCATGCTGTTAATAACAGCTTCATTCCTGGTAGACGCTCAGTCGCTGCAAGATAATTCCAACAGCAATGGCTACTACGCCTATGAATACCCATACTGGGCGGATATGATGAATGATATATCAACTAATTTCTATGATGTTAAAGAGGCGTTTAACGAATATTTTGAAGACAAACCTACCGGAAAAGGTACCGGATGGAAACAGTTTCAACGGTGGGCCTGGTTAACAGAGCAACGGGTATACCCTTCCGGAGAAAGAATTAATCAGGCACAAGTTTGGAACGAGATTAATAAATTCAAGAAAAAATATCCCCTGAAAAATGACAAAACACGAAGCAATTGGGTTGATATGGGGCCTCATACTTATTTAAACAATACAGGCCATTGGAATCCGGGATTAGGCAGGATCAATGTCATTGCACGAGATCCTATTAATCATAATACGATCTATATTGGTGCACCATCCGGGGGATTATGGAAAACAACCAATGAAGGAGAAAATTGGGTTGTATTAACTGATGAGCTTCCGGTTATGGGTGTATCTGCAATTGCCATTCATCCAACAAGCCCCAATATTATTTATATTGGCACAGGTGATAAAGATGCGTCCGACAACTACAGCATTGGCGTGCTAAAATCAATTGATGGCGGATATAGCTGGGAATTAACGGGTTTGGACTGGACTATTTATCAGAACAGAACCATTGCAAAGCTGCTCATTCATCCTACAAACCCCGATGTTCTCTTTGCCGCTACTTCCAGTGGCCTTTATAAGACCATTGATGCAGGCGAATCATGGTATTTGGTTCAAACCGGTGATATTGATGACCTGGAATTTAAGCCAGGCAATCCTGAGGTTGTTTATGCTATAACCAAAAAGTTTTACTTATCCGTTGATGGTGGAGAAACATTTGAATTGATTACTGATCCTCCAAGCAATGGCCGAGCACAAATAGCTGTTACTGAAGCAAACCCTGATTATGTTTATTTCTATTCATCAGTAAGCGGAGTATACAGAAGTTCCGACAGTGGTGCGACTTTTGAATTTCGCTCACCCGACCCAAGTATTGGTAGTCAGGCCTGGTACGACCTGGCACTTGCAGCCTCGCATGTTGACCCTGAAGAAGTACATCTCGGTGAGATCAATACCTACAGATCGACTAATGGAGGTACAACATGGATCATGACAACTGACTGGACATGGAACAATCCTATTGGCTATACCCATTGTGATATCCATGAAATGGTTTTTTTTGGAGGCACACTGTATGTTGGCAGTGATGGGCTTATAACTAAATCAACAGATAGCGGGGATAGCTGGACCGACCTGTCAATTGGTATTAATATCAGGCAATTTTACCGTATTGGTTGTTCACAGAACAGCCTTTACAAAATCCTTGGGGGATCGCAGGATAATGGAACCAGTGTATTTTCGTATGACCACTGGCATGAATGGCTTGGAGCTGATGGAATGGAATGCGTAGTTAATTACAATAATGAAAATATTGTTTATGGCACTTCACAATTTGGTAATTTTTATAAATCAACTGCTGGTGGAAATTTTGGAAACCAGTCAATAAGCCAGCCAGGTATGGGTGCCTGGGTCACCCCTTTTGTAATCCATCCTACCGATCCTGATATTCTTTTTGTGGGTAACTCCTACATCAAAAAAACCACTAACGGGATGTCGTCATGGACTACAATGGGAAATATTTCAGGAAGTGATTTCAATGCACTTGCTATTTCAAATTCTAATCCTGATTATTTATACGCCTCCCGATCGTCAACAATCTATAAAACTGTAAATGGAGGCCTGGCATGGAATGATATTTCAGGTTCATTGCCTAACCTCTTTATTACTTACATTGCAGTGCATCCTTCAGACCCCGAAATTGTTGCAATTAGCTTTTCGGGCTATACAGAAGAGGAAAAAGTGTATATCTCTTTTGATGCAGGATCAACATGGGAAAACCACTCTTCAAACCTGCCAAATTTACCGGCCAATTGCGTGATCTTTTACGACGATTCGTATAACAGCCTTTATGTAGGAATGGATGTGGGGGTTTATTACAGGGATAACACGTTAGAAGACTGGGAACCCTTCTTTGAAGGACTCCCAAATGTAATTGTCAGTGAACTCGATATTCATTACAACGAGGGAATGATAAGAGCAGGTACTTACGGTCGGGGCCTTTGGGAATCCCACATCCGGGCTATTGCCCCTGAAGCAGAATTTTCGGCGGATAAGACATTAATTCCTATCGGTTGCAGCATTAACTTTACGAACCTTTCATCAGGGCCTCCCGAAACATATGAATGGACATTCGAGGGAGGAACACCTTCAACTTCCAATGAAAAAAATCCTTCAGATATCATCTATGAATCTGAGGGTACATTTGATGTAACCCTCAGTGTAACAAACAGTATGGGGTCCAGTTCAATAACAAAAGAAGATTACATTTCTGTTAGTACAGATTTATT
>CBDUSM010000267.1:0-2925 GCA_965369825.1 uncultured Bacteroidales bacterium | reverse complement strand
ATCATCAGGCTTACATGTCCAGTCGCACACGTATTGACCTTTATAAGTTCTTCCTTTTAATTGCGACAGTATGCCTTTTGCCAGATCCTCTTTCAGTGCTTTTGCAGCATTGATGATGGCATTTCCAACCAATGCTGTTGCACGCGAAGAGGTTGTCATTCCTGTTGGCAATCCGGAATCTGTTTCGACCTTCACTTCCATTATTGAAGGATCAATACCTGTTTCTTCATGCAGTGTTTGAACAGCCATAGTATGAACACCCTGACCCATTTCCGTCCAGCCATGATGGATGATCACCTTTTCTTTCGAGATAATCTGTATTTTTACTTCGCTATCATCGATCATTCCATTGCCCACACCGGTATTTTTTATTCCACAAGCTAATCCGGCATAGTTGGCTTTGTAAAAGGGTTCTTTAAGGGCAAGCAGCGTTTTTTTAAGCCCAACCCCTCTTAGAATTTGGCCGGTCGCAGTTTTTGAACCATCTTCAAGTGCATTATTAAACCGGATTTGCCACCGGTCGAACCCTCCCTTTTTACAAAGGTCATCGATGCAACCTTCCAGGGCAAAAACAACTTGTGGAACACCAAAGCCTCTCATGGCGCCTGAAGGTATGTTATTGGTATAAACGGTTTTAACACTTATATCAACAGATGGAACCGTGTACCCTCCTGTTGCATGTCCCACAACTCTTTCCATCACCTTTGTTCCGACAGAAGCATAAGCCCCGGTATCCCCGATTGCTTTAAGTTTTACCGCAGTGAATTTTCCGTTTTTATCACATGCGAGGGTCATATCCATCCATACTGGATGTCGTTTTGGATGCATCCTGATAGATTCTTCCCTGGTTAAATGGACTTTTACAGGCAACCCAAGCAAGTAGGCAAAAAGGGCAGCATGCCCCTGAACTGTTATGTCTTCTTTACCACCAAAGCCACCTCCGTTTTGCACCTGCACCACTTTTACTTTTTCTTCATTTAGATCAAGGATTTTTGCAACCATTCGCCTGTCAACATAAATCCCTTGCCCCTGACTATAAAGCCTGATGCCATCATCTTCAGGAAGAGCAATGGCAGTTTCCGTTTCAAGAAAAGCATGTTCAATTCGCTGGGTTTCATAGATGCCACTTGAGATATATGCTGCCTGCTCAAATGCTTTATCTACATTCCCGTATTGAATGGCACATGTTTCCAGAACATTCGACTGGTCCCGGTGAACCTGAACAGTGTTAGGATTAATAGCATCATGCATATCAGTAACTGGTTCCAGTATTTCGTATTCCACTGATATTAAACTTACTGCTTTGCGGGCAATTTCTTCTGTTTTTGCCACAACCCCTGCCACTATATCCCCAATGTAGTTTGTAACCTCCCCTTCATCAACCATCATAGGCCAATCCTGGAATATCAAGCCGGTATATTTTTCCCCTGGAATATCTTTGGAAGTGAATATCCTTATGACCCCTTCAAGTTGCATCGCATAGGAGGTATCGATCCTGATTATTTTGGCCCGGGGATGATCACTGAACTTTAAGGCTCCATAAACCATTCCTTCAAAAGAGATATCATTTACAAAGTCACGTTCTCCAAAGGCGGTTTTAAGTGCCTGGTATTTGGGATAGGGCATGCCAATGCGGGCTGACTTTTTAGCTGGCAATCCTGTTACCTCCCCGTTAAGTTTTTTAAAAGCTGCTTCAATGGCTTCAATAATTTTAATATAACCGGTACACCGGCACAGGTTCGGAGAGATAGCTTTTGTGATCTCATGCTGTGAAGGAGATTGGTTAGCATTATACAGCCCTTTGGCTCTCATCAGGATGCCGGGGGAGCAGAAACCACATTGTACCGCTCCTTTTTCTACAAATGCTTCACCGATAATTTTTTTGAACTCTTCCGGTAACCCTTCTGTTGTGTTTATGTGCGCATTATCCAGGTTTTTCATTTTTGTGGTGCAGGCAAGCCTCGCTTTTCCGTTGATCTCTACTGTACAGGCCCCACAGACGCCCTGTCCGGAACACCCGTCTTTAACAGATGTTATGTTACGATCAATCCTCAGGTGTTCTAAAAGCAATTGCTCAGGATCACCCGAAAAAGTCATTTTTATACCGTTCAGGAAGTATGTGATCATTGTATTATTTTTTTTAGCTCCTCGATTGATGGCTTTATAGGTTTTGGTATTTCAATTCGTGAACTGACGGCTTTGAGGTCTTTTAAGCCGCTCCCGGTTATCAGTACAACGTTATCAGAGTCGTCGGGTAATTTATTTCTGTTGTGATAAGATAGAAATCCGGCAAAGGCAGCAGCAGCAGCAGGTTCAGCAAACAAACCTGTATTCCTCGCTAAAATAGCTGAAGCCATTAATATTTCATCATCAGCTACTGTTACAGATTCCCCATTGTACGTTTGAAGGAAATGTTGTGTCATGTAAAAATTCCGTGGGATATCCACTGAAATAGAATCAGCAATGGTGGCACTGGGTTCGATATGAAAAAGTTTGTTTTGAAGATTTCGAACCAGGTTATCACTGCCTTTTGATTGGACAGCAACAATAGTTGGTATTTTTTCTATGATGTTTAGCTTAAGTAAATCTTCATAGCCCTTGTAGAGGCCTGAAATAATAACACCATCACCAACAGGGACAAAAATCTTGTCGGGAACAGTGAAATTCAGTTGTTCATAAAGTTCGAATGCCACTGTTTTTTTCCCTTCAATGGTAAGTGGATTGAAGGCGGTATTCCTGTTATACCAGCCAAATTCTTCGGTTGCTTTAATACTCAGTTCATATGCATCATCGTATGTCCCTTTTACCGTAATAATGGTGGCTCCATACATAATGATTTGGGTCAGCTTGGCGAGGGGGGCGGTTTCCGGAACTATTATGATGGCTTTTTGTCCTTGTGAGGCGCAAATACCTGCCAGGGATGAG
>CBDUSM010000266.1:0-2927 GCA_965369825.1 uncultured Bacteroidales bacterium | reverse complement strand
TCGAGCGCAACATTAACGAGTATATACTTGTCACCGGTTTTTCTATCAGGTTCATCGATTACTGCATAAGCACATCCTTTTTCAAGCGCTTCGGCTGCAAAGGCATTGCCATCAAAATTATCGCCTTTCAAGCTAAAATAGATTGCATTGTTACTTATCCGGCGTGTATCGGTACAGATAGCCGGGTGTTGAACAAATATATTATAAAGGGACTTGATATCCATAGGGATTCAATCTATATAAAAGCCCCATCCTTGTGATTCAGGATGGGGCAGGTTTTATCTTTCAAAGGTAGTGTGTTTTTTACCGGCCTTTTATTGGACTTCCAACACGAGTCATTGCGCAGCGGAATCCTACATAATCGGTAGCAACATCTTCATCAAGAAAGCGTCTTACTGAAGGGCTCAAAAAATATGCATTATCTTTCCATGAGCCTCCTTTCAGAACTCTTGCTCTGTCGGTAATAAGAGAGCTAACTCCATAGTCATACATCTGATCAGTGGTGTTTTGATTTTCAGGTTCCTCTAACCAGTCAGTACTTATTGTTGAAGGATAATCACCATCCCGATAATTAATATTATCTGATTTTCTGTAATTGGTTCTGTTTGCTGCTTCTCCCGGAGAAATTTCACGATACCTGATGCGGCCCAGGCTGTCTTTTTCAGCAATATAATTATCTTCATCCAACACTTTGGTTTTAAACACATTACCACGGAAGGGCTGAAAGTCAGTTACATCTTCAAATGACAAGGGTCTGTAAACATCCTGCACCCATTCGGCAACATTACCTGCCATGTTATACAAGCCATAATCATTTGGCCAGTATGATCTAACTTCAGTGGGGATCATGGCACCATCATTCAGGTTACCTGCAACACCCATGTAGTCGCCCCGTGCCCTCTTAAAGTTAGCAACAAAGTTTCCATAGTATTTTTTTTCATCAGTTCTGACATAATCACCATTCCACGGATATGTTTTTCTTTCAACCACACGTTCTTCTATGGTATTGCCAATAAGTCCCAAAGCGGCATATTCCCATTCAGCTTCGGTAGGAAGCCTGTATTTGGGAAGAAGGATGCCATCTTCCATTCTAACTTTACGGCCATCAGGGTTACCTTCCGGATTATAGTCAGGTAAGTTTTTGTTAACCAGGCCTTCATACTGTCCGGAAAGATAAGCATCAGAATTAAAATTCTCAAGGGGGCCCTGGTCGGGATCAAGTTGCAAGATACCATTTTGAATCAATATCCACTCATTTACCCTATCGGTTCTCCATGCACAATAATCATTCGATTGTTTCCAGTCGACTCCAACGACAGGATAATTCTTATACGCCGGATGGCGAAGATAAAGTTCCACAAATGGCTCATTATATGCCAGTTTATCTCTCCACACCAGGGTGTCGGGTAAGGCATTTTTAACTACCTCCGGGTAATCGAGGCCAAAAACACGTTCCAGCCAATAGAGGTACTCAAGATAATCAACATTTGCAACTTCAGTTTCATCCATATAGAATGAATTAACCGTAACCCTGGTTGGTGGGTTATGCCATTCAAAAAGCACATCCTGCTGAGTAGCCCCGATAGCAAATGTACCACCTTCAATAAAAACCAGCCCGGGGCCAGTCATTTGTTCCCTGTAATCGGCTACTTCAAAACCTCCCCATTTCGGTTCATTATACTCCCAGCCAGTGGTTTTTGATGCGTTCTTGTTAAAGCAAGATGTTAATAAAATGGTAATAGCTACCACACCAAGCCATTTAAATATACCTGAATACTTAAGCATTGTTTTATTTTTTTATTTTTTACAGAATAATAACTAAAAAGTAGGGGACTTTATTGTTCTAATCCTTCTTCTTTTAAAATCTTCTCTAATTATGCAAAATTCCCATGCAAATGATATTTCATGTGCTCCTCCTCCATCCATACCGATTTGAGAAACAGTAACATCGTAACTATATCCAATCCTATAGGCTGGTTGTTTGAATCCAACCAGTGCAATCACAGCATCGGGGTTGCCAAGGTTTGACCTGTACCATACTCCCATAACAAAAGGGTTAATATTACCATATAAGCCTAGATTCAATTGTTTGAAGGTACCTTGCTGCTGATAGAGTATGTTTGGTGAAATCGTAATATCTCCTTGATCTCCCCCGCCTATCCGGCCTGTTGTAAGATTTATTAAAGACCCAACATTTGCTGTAATTTTCATGGGGAGCTGACTATCAGATTCAATATTCAAACCGTTATCCGGTTCATTTAGATGCTGAACCGCAACACCACCAAATAATTTATCTTCGTACCCCGCCAACATGCCAAAAGAAAAATCAATATAATTGATACTTGTATTCCAATTGGCAGAATTTTCAAGGGTTGGGAGGGTTGCTGTGCCATTATTCGGATCAATCATATCCCCAAAAACAAATTTATTCCAGTCCATCTTCATCTGGTTATATGTTGCCTGAACGCCAAAATCAACATTTACTGATTCGGATACTTTAAGTTTATAAGAATACAAACCACTAATCATCATTGTTGAAAGGGCCCCATCGCCCTGACGGTCTCCCATAAACATAATCCCATAACCACTGCTCACTTTCTCGAGCGATTGATCGTATGAAGCGCTATAGGTGACATACCCATTGGAGATGGAAGGCCACTGATCACGGAAATTCAAAATTAACCGTCCACAATAAGTTGAACCTGCAAAAGCCGGATTCAAATACATTGGGTTGGCATAAAACTGTGAAAATGACGGGTCCTGGCTAAAAAGATTCCAGCCCGAAAATAAAATCAACAGACTAAGAGTTAAGCGCTTCAGCATGAAATACCTTTTCGGTTTTTGAAAAGCAATAATACGAATAATTTTAGTAATAGCGATTTATTTTTTTAAAAAGCTCTGCAACTCTGATTTCTAAAGGGTTTTAG
>CBDUSM010000265.1:0-2934 GCA_965369825.1 uncultured Bacteroidales bacterium | reverse complement strand
GAAAATATTTTCTTAATTGCAAAAGCCTATTTATATTATACAAATAGTTTATTATCTACGATTTAGTAGTTATAAAAGATTTAAGCATTATAGCATTGTCTCATTATGGTGAGCAAATCATTTTCCCTTCTCAAAGTAGGAGAGGGGACCAAGAGGTAAGGAATTATTAAAAGTTGTATTTATTATCCTCAATCAGTTTGTCTGCAATCCTTGTCCTTGCATTTTTAATATTTACAGGAGCAATGGTGGTATATTTGCGAATCCGTTCCCTCATAACTTCCTGATCCTTAATTTCATCCAATGAATTGATAGCATCGCAACCTGATTTATGGATGAATTCTGCTGTGTCATAAACAAAAACATCAAGAATGTCTTTGTAAATACTAGCAGTATCCACACCTTAGATTGTTTCAATTTTTTCAATCCGTAATAAAGTAGATTCAGCCGTGTAGAGGTTCATGATGATATCAGAAATATTGAAAAGAATCATTTGTTCTTCAAAAAGCTGGCGCTGAAACTTATCAGAAACAATACCAAGAAGGAGTAAAGCTATTCTTTTGAAAGTTCTAATATACGCTCTCTTTTCTTCAAAATAACCCATAGGTTCCACAGCCTCCTCTGCACCATTCATTTCTTTGATAATATGTTTAGCATATCTAACAAGATCAAATCCTTTTTTCAATGCTTTTTTAATTGTTGTGTCGGCAACGAGCAAGCGATTGATCTCGTTGGTGCCTTCAAAAATCCGGTTGATCCGTGAATCTCTATACGCTTTATCTACATCAGTTTCTGCAGAAAATCCCATCCCTCCATAAATCTGAACAGCTTCATCAACAACATAGTTAAGAGCTTCAGATCCAAAAACTTTTAGCAAAGCAGCTTCAAGTGCATATTGTGCGATCCCTTCTATAGTGGCCTGCGGCTTTTCTTTTCCCTGGGCTATTAATTCAGTAATGGCATCATCAACGTAACCGCTGGTTCTATATACCGTTGATTCTGTGATGAATGTTTGAATAACCTGCTCGGCTAATTTATATTTGATAGCTCCAAAACTGCTTATAAAACGTCCAAATTGTTTTCTTTCATTAGCATAATTTACAGATTGCGTAATGGTTTTTTTCGCGGCCCCAAGAACGGTTCCGCCAAGCTTTAGGCGCCCCATATGAAGAATGTTCAAGGCAATACGAAACCCCTGGCCCTGACGTCCCAGAAGGTTCTCAACAGGAACTTTTACATCATTATAAAATATCTGCACAGTTGAGGATCCTTTAATGCCCATCTTTTTTTCTTCGGGATTAATTACAATCCCGGGCCAGCTACTTTCGATAATAAATGCACTGAGGACTCTGTCGTTCCCGATTTTGGCAAAAACAGTTTGAACATCTGCGAACCCACCATTGGTGATCCACATTTTTTGGCCATTAAGAATATAATGCTTCCCATCATCAGATAAGATTGCTTTTGATTTTCCTGCATTTGCATCTGACCCGGCATTGGGCTCAGTTAAACAGTAAGCAGCAGGCCATTCGCCACTGACCAATTTTGGAAGGTATTTTCGTTTTTGTTCTTCAGTACCATAGTAAAGAATCGGAAGTGTTCCAATGCCGGTATGGGCAGAATACGCTACGGAAAAAGAATAACCAGCACCCATAGCTTCACTGGCCAGCATTGAAGTGACAAAAGATTGGTCAAATCCATCATACTCTTCAGGAACTGCAACTCCAAGTAACCCCAGTTCACCGGATTTTTGCAATAGGCTTCGCATTAAACCCTCTTCCTGGTCGTCGATCCTGTCAAGCATTGAATAAACTTCGGTTTCAAGAAATCCCTTGCAGGTTTCCACGATCATTTGCTGTTCTTCATCCATATCCTCCGGAATGAAAATATCTTCAGCATTAGTTTCTTTGAGAAGGAATTCTCCTCCCATCAATCTTTTCTTTTCTTCCATAAATCAGTTCAATTTAGATTATTGATTAGCGATTTAAGAGGTATTACATACGGTGTGGTTGCAATACTTAACTAATCGGAAATCGCAATTTTAACTTTTAACAATTCCTTGATTATACGGGACCTGTTTTATTTTTAGCCTGCAAAGATAAAACTACAAACGACAAATTCCAAAAATCAATAGAATCTAATATCCGGATAGGATAATAAAAGCCTTTATCGCCAGTGAATCTCATGTTCAGGACATAATATCCAAAACCATATCAACCCGATTAATTCGTAATAGTATAAACTTAATGTTTAGTGCTATCAATAGCCCCGCCTTTCACACAGCCTGTGAAGGACGGGGCTATTGAAATTCTATTAATCAACATTTTAAAATATAGAAGGAGGATGTGTTGTAATATGAACGACTCAGTCTTTCTTTTTCAGAACTTTTTTTATAGGTTTGGAAATCTTAATTATTATCTCTGAGTTCTTTTTATCGAAATCGACCTTGATCAAATCGCCTTCAGCTAATTTATAAGTGATAATTTTCTCTGCCAGCGGATCTTCAATATATTTTTGAATAGCTCGCTTGAGTGGCCTTGCTCCGAACTGAACATCCCATCCTTTTTCAGCGATGTAATCTTTTGTTTTTTCCGATACACTGATCTTGTAACCGAGTTTGTGCATACGTTTTAAAAGATGAGACATTTCGATATCAATTATCTTATGAATACCTTCGCGATCAAGCTGGTTAAAAATAATAACATCATCAATCCGGTTGAGAAATTCAGGGGCAAATGTTTTTTTCAATGCATTTTCAATAACACTGCGTGAATAATCAGCACCCGCTGCTTTTTTCGCAGCAGTAGCAAAACCAACTCCCTGTCCGAAATCTTTCAACTGACGGCTGCCAATATTAGATGTCATAATGACAATGGTATTTCTGAAATCAACTTTTCGTCCAAGGCTATCCGTTAAAACCCCATCGTCTAAACGTTG
>CBDUSM010000264.1:0-2938 GCA_965369825.1 uncultured Bacteroidales bacterium | reverse complement strand
ACAATTAATTCAGTCGGGAATTACTACCCCGCACTGATGGGAGATGTCGTATTACCATCCTCTTCACCAATTGAAAAGATGGCCATCAACATCAGAGTACATAGGAATACAACCTTGCATTATAAAATTCTTAATATCCGAACAGCTCCTGAAATTACGGAAGAAAGTAATTTCATGTTGTATTCCTGGACCTTTAATCATCTTCCGGCACGATCGCATGAGCCATTTCAGGCAGGATATCATACGTCGCTTCCCCGCTTGGTTTTTAGTACTGCTAAAGATATGTACCGGATGCTGGATATGCTTACTCAACAAGAGGGTTTTCAATATAAAACCAACCAGCCAATCACCTCGGCAGTTGAACAAGTTATGACTGACTGCAAAGATGATTTAAAAATGATACTAAAACTCCAAAAGATAGTAGTTGATGACCTCAACAACTATAATATACCACTTGAAATCTCAGGATTTCATACCAGAACGCCTGTTGCAACCTGGAAAAGTAATGGGGGTACAGAGCTTGAAAAAACACTTTTATTAACTGCTGTTTTACGTGAAGCCGGGGTGAAAGCATCCCCTGTGGCAATGATTCCACATCCTTTGTTTGAGAAAAAAATTGGTTCTCTTGACGTTATCAAAGGATTTCTTGTGCAGGTAAATACGAGGGTTCATGGTCTTGTTTACCTGTCAGCAATACATAAAGATGAGCAATCTCTAAAAAACTCTCTTGAAGGAATCACCCTGGTTTTGCTGGATCCAAACATTGAAAGTATTAAAACATATACCCATGAGCCAGAGAATAATATCATTTCTGTAAAAGGAAGCCTTATTATCAATTCTGACGATTTGGTTGCTGGTGAAATTTCAGTTGAATTAATGGGTTCATCAAATCCATATTTCTCTTTTCTTAATGACAAAGATCAAGTGACGCGTTTATTCCGGCCCGCTATTGGTTCGAATAATATTACAAACGTGTTATCAACATCCTTTAACGACAAAAAGTCGAAGTTTTCCATTGAGTTTAAAAACCCTTCACCATTAGATTCACAGGAAAATTACATTTTTATGGATCTGCCTTTTGTTAATAAAGGAATTAACAGCTGGCACATGACATATTTATTATCCAAAAGAGAAACTCCGCTTGAAATTCCGGCGCCTATAACTGAATCATATCAATACACCATAACCCTTCCCAAGGGGGTCGTTTTAGTAACCTCGCCAACTAATATCGAAATTAATAACAAAGCCGGTAAATTAGCTATCGAACTACGTCAATCTAAAAACAGGGTAACAATAAGCAAATCAATTAGTTTACCATTTAAAATTTATGAACCTGACCGGTATGATGATTTTCGTTTGTTAATAAACACATGGAATAATAATAAATATATAAACCTCATCTATAAGGAAATGCCATAATTCACTATTTAACAATTGTTTATGCCCCACCATAGTTATTAACAATTGTTAATAACCAGTGTTTAAAACTTGTTAATACTATCTTCTCATTAAATTTGCTTTCCCCCTGTACAATTTTGTAATTTTACACTATCAAGTGAGCGATAAAAGGCTAACTGGACAAGCCAGGGAAGCTCAAAAAAGGTTCGCAAGAGCCAATTTTTGAACGCGGTCTCACACCCGAAAAGCCCTTCGGGAGCTATCGGGATTGAGTCAGCCTTAAAATCAAGTGGTTAGATAGCTTATCTTGCAAAAGGTAAGTGATTCTATTCAGACTTATAAAGTAGAAAGCCCGCAAGGGATGGAAACGTTATTTGTTAGCTTGAGAAGGCCAGGGGTTCGGAAACGAATCATTCTACGGAATGAAAACCGGGCTGAATCCGATCGCAGAAAAATAAGATTTTCGAATCTTAGGACAGTTGCGGTTGCCTGAAAAGCCGGGGATGCGGAAAAACAGAACCCGAAAGGAGGACGTTCAACAAATCCAGGTTTAATAAGGTTATATCCTTCGGGATGTGATTGAGGTGAACCAGTCACAATAACAGTAACTTGGCACCCTCAAATAACTACGGTTATCTGTGTGTGGAACGGGGAGCTTTTCGTAAAGAAAGGGTTCCCGTTTCTGCTTTATTAGGAGTTGCAAAGGATTCAGAAGATTTGGGGGTTGTTGGTTTACATTTTAGTATACATGAAAGACGAATTTTTTTATTTCTCGAAAATATTATTAAAGCTTTTACACTTTCACAAAATAAATTGAAATTTTGAATTGTGTTAAATTGTTTATCTGCTTCACCAGTGTGTCTGCTTGTTCATAATATTCCGAGAAATAATTCATGGTAAAGATTAAGCCTTTATCCAGTTTGTTAATCCCCTAATGAGAAAACCCGCTAAGATTTGCTATGACATACGAAGATCGCCGGTGCCCTCTGACAACCAGAATCATTAGCGGGCTTCCTTTATGCAGAGAATATGAATTCAATACAAATCGTGTTTTTAGCACTACAAAGGCAAGGTCTGGAATAGAGTATTTCAAATAAATGCTATCAAATTTTAATACTTTGAGTATATAAGCCCCAAAAATGATAGCAAAAACCTGTATTATTATTCAAAAGGCTTGATTTATGCTCTAAAATGATATACTTTTACAGTACCCAAAGACCCCAAAACCGAAATCCAATCTAATTATTTTCGAGAGTGAGTTATTTTTGTGAGATTAAATCTAACTAAAAATATATTGCAAGATGCCAAGTATTATTAACGAATATGTTTCAAAAGAATTAGGGCTTATTGACCTTCAAGATGAATTACAAGGATTAATTAAAAGATACAATGATTATACTGGCAGAAATTTATTTGTCTATGCTGCTGATATAAATAAGTCAAGGATACGCGGTGTCGATGTTAGTATGGTACAAGATGATTTTTATACCCTACAGTATATTTTGAGGGAACTAAAGAAAAAAAAACTTGATGTATATTT
>CBDUSM010000263.1:0-2961 GCA_965369825.1 uncultured Bacteroidales bacterium | reverse complement strand
TCACTGCTGCCTCCCGTAGGAGTCTGGTCCGTGTCTCAGTACCAGTGTGGGGGATAATCCTCTCAGAACCCCTAGACATCGTAGCCTTGGTGAGCCGTTACCTCACCAACAAGCTAATGTCACGCATGCCCATCTTTAACCGCCGGAGCTTTTATCCAAAAAATAGGTGTTTTTAGGAGTTATGGAGTATTAATCCCGATTTCTCGGGGCTATGCTCCAGTTAAAGGTAGGTTGCATACGCGTTACGCACCCGTGCGCCACTCGTGTCACCTGCAAGCAGGTGCTTACCGTTCGACTTGCATGTATTAGGCCTGCCGCTAGCGTTCATCCTGAGCCAGGATCAAACTCTTCATAGTAATTATTTAATCTTAAATTTCATGAGTTTACTTCTCACTCTTCCAAAAAAAATTGGAATAGGGACATTCGCTACCTTGAGCTTCACTTCAATTTTTTCAAAGAACTTTATACTTTCTTTTCCCCCTTTTTTCTCCTCTTTTTGTCATTCTCCTCTCAAAAGGGCTGCAAAGATAAAACCATTTTTTTAACCTGCAAACTTTTTTTGAAAAAGATTATTTTTTTTCTGCAGGAAAAAGGATTACAAAGGTATGATATTTTCTGGTGTAATCCAAGAATCGTCTAAAAAATATAAAAGAACGTTTGCTTAAAAACGGGTGCAAAGATAACAACATATATTTCCGGAAAACAAATTTTTTTTTTGATAAAAATGTATTATTTTCTGGTAGTAAAACAGAGACGTTCATTTTCAGTTAGTTGGATTGATATTTGTTGCATTGGGTGGTGAGGATTATCAGATCAGTGCTCCCTTATATATATAATGTATTATGCAATAAATGAATTTATTTTATTACTATTTAATGTTCTATGCCTTGAAATAATTTATGTGAGAAAGAAAAGGTTGAGATTCGTAATTTGGAATTTTCACTTACTTTTGCAGCTATAACATACCACCTATTACGTTTTTTGTATTATGTACTTCTTATTAAGTATAATAATGTCCGAATTGTTTATTAAAAAGTTTATCATAAGAACCGTTGGAATTGTCATATTATTCCTGACACTTTCAACTGTCTCAGGTCAGGAAAACAGACGCCCTTTGGAAGAAAAGTCCCCACTAAAGGATCGCCTTTTTTTTGGAGGATACTTTGGACTTCAGTTTGGTACTATAACCCTCATCGATGTCTCGCCTCTTGTCGGATTAAATATATCAAACCACTTTGCTGTGGGCCTTGGGTTAACCTATCAGTACTACAGAGAAAAATATTCCGGCTATAGCTATTCAACCAATGTTTTTGGAGGAAGAGGGTTCGCCCGGTATTATTTTATTCGAAACTTTTTTGGCCAGGCTGAATATGAGCTACTAAATTTTGAACCCTATATCGAATCCGAACGTGTTAATGTGCATGGCTTCCTCCTCGGTGGAGGTTTTCGCCAGATTGTCAGTCGTAATTCTTTTATCAGCATTGTTGTGCTCTGGAACCTGAATGAGAGCATTTATTCTCCGTATAGTAATCCGGTAATAAGGATGGGTTTCGGAGTAGGTTTATAAATTCAGGTTTACATGATTTCTGAATTTTTGAGTACTTCCAATAGTAGTTCCCAAAATTTCCGTACTGTTTCAATATTGATACGTTCATCAGGGGAGTGAACTCTTCTCAATGTCGGGCCAAATGATATCATATCCATATCCGGATACTTCTCAAGAAAAAGGCCGCATTCTAACCCGGCATGGATTGATCGTACAACCGGATCAGTCCGGAAAAGATCCTTGTATGCTTTTTCAGTGATCTTTAATATGTTGGAATCAGGATTTGGTGTCCATCCGGGGTACCCATCCGAATGTGTAACTTTTGCTGCTCTGGCCAGCCGGAAAACGCTCTCAACCATATGGGCAATGTCCAGTTTGGCTGTACCACTATCGCTTCGTTGACTTGTTGTAACCTCGATTCTGTTTTTGCCACGAAACTTAACTGATGCCAGATTCGTTGAGGTTTCAACCATACCCGGCATTTTCTGACTCATTGAAATAACGCCGTGCGGACAGGCATAAAGTGAATTTAATAACCTGTTTTGAACCTTTTTGTTTAATACGATTTTCGGTACACTTACTTCTTCAATTTGAATAGAAAGGTCGGGCTCCGTCATAGATAATTCTTCTTTCACTGCATTTGAAAATGATTCAACATATGACAGCATCCTTTCTTTACGTTTTGGTTTAATGGTGAAAACTGCCGTGGCTTCACGTGCAATAGCATTTCTCAGGTTACCTCCGTCGAAATGAGCAACGTGAATATTCAGATCATTAGATGCGTTCCATAAAAACCGCGTAAGAATTTTTACAGAGTTTCCAAACCCCTTATTTATATCGTCACCCGAATGACCTCCTTTCAGCCCGGATATTGAAATTTTGTAAGAAATTGTATTATTAGGCGTTTTAACAGGCTTATATTTAAAGGTTGCCACTGTATCAATTCCACCGGCACATCCTATAAATAATTCACCTTCGTCTTCCGAATCCAGGTTAATTAGAACACGGCCTTCCAAAAATCCGGGTTGTAAAGCAAAGGCACCTGTTAATCCTGTTTCCTCGTCTACCGTGAATAAACATTCAATTGGACCGTGAATAATATCTATCGAAGATAAAATGGATAGCTGTGCTGCGATGCCGATACCATCATCCGCTCCAAGCGTTGTCCCTTTTGCGGTTACCCAATCCCCGTCGATAACAGGCTGGATAGGATCATTATCAAAGTCGTGCTTCACATCACTGTTTTTTTCACAAACCATATCCATATGGCTCTGAAGCACATTGATTTTTCTGTTTTCCATCCCTGCCGTAGCATTTTTTTTGATGATGACGTTTCCTACTTCATCTGTTTTTGTTTCCAGGTTGTTTTGTTTCCCAAACGCTACCAGGTATTTCCTGATCTTTTCTTCTTTTTT
>CBDUSM010000262.1:0-2965 GCA_965369825.1 uncultured Bacteroidales bacterium | reverse complement strand
CTTGATAGCTTCGCCTCCTTTCTTTCGCTGCATTGCAGGGAGGAATAGGCATTCTGTTTTTCATAAAATAAGTATAAAGTAAAGTAATTCTATCTTGCAAGCAAAAAAGTAGAAAACCGGCCCGCAGGGAGGTTTCCTGTGCTACAACGAGCACCCTGCTCTTTTACGGTTTTGGGACTTGGATTGCAAGAACAGTTTTCTAATGAACTTCATGGGCAAATACCGGAGTTACGTCAACCGGTATCAATGATGCCGGAATAATTTCATCTGGCCGGTAAATAGGGCTATTATCGATATACAACTCGGTCACGATGTGAGTAATCTTCACATTATCTGTTGAAAAATGATCGGTTAGGTCAATTACATCCCCACCTTCTTTGTCCGACCACATAACGAAGACGTCATTTCCCCCATCAAAATCAAATTTGAAAACATGGGTATCCGGGCCATTTACCAATTTTTCAACAGAATTGAAGTTCTTCAATCTTGAAGTCAGCAACTTGTAGGTGTAAAAGGATGGTTTTTTAATAGGAACTTCATCCCCTGATATCAGGCCCATATGATTGTGAGGGCCATCAAAATATAATTTTTCAGAGTCGGATGTTGAAAACGTGAACCTGTCTATTTGGGAAACAAAAGCCAAAGTAAACAACTTTACGATGAATTCAGCGTTTTCCTGATCAGTGTACGCTCCAAAAGAATAGTCGCCCCTTTGGGGGCCTTCACATAATGGATCTAAGATACAATCTATTTCCTCTTGTGATAGTTTAAAAGGACCACCCGCTTCTATTGCCCAGATGGGCTTCTCGTAGCCCTGCTCAATCATTTTATCTCTAAGCCAATTAACCTTTCCTTCTAAAAATGAGGTTTTTTCTTCGTACAGATGAACATCTACCACATCAAAGTAATTCTTCCCTTCACGTAAGATATATTCTATTTCTGCCTTTATTAATGAATACCGCGACGAATTCGCAATTTCATCTCTATTATAATAAATGCCTTCCATCAATCCACCGTCTGGATCATCTATGTATCCATCAGCAAATGCCATACGTCTTATGATTCCACTGGCTAATCCCGGAATTATTATTTTCGCTTCCGGATCAATTTCTTTTATTGCTTGAAAAGTCATTATAAGAAAATTGACATACCTTATTGCAGGGATAGGATTATCCGGAGTCTCATTCGGTTCATCATACCACCAAGTTCCTCTCCATTCTTCTTCAATATGATAAAAATCGGCTTTGGGAGGATTGGATGGGTTAAAATCCGGATATTGGTTATCCCCTTCACAATAGCAATCAGGGGCATCGAGGGTACACCCGAAATCAGAATCCCCATCGTATCTCTCTACGGTCTTTTTTACAAAGTTTATCCATGCCAGTTCCAGAACAGGATCAACAAAACCATCATCCATTGTACCAGGATAATCATCAAAAGGTACTTGGATTTTATCCTCTTGCCACTTATTCCATGCTCTTGGAGTGCCCGGGCCAAAGCAACGTAATGTTAATCCATTTTTAATACCCATGGATTTGGAATAACTAAAGATCTTATCATAATCAAAATCAAGGTCGAAAATAGAACACCCATTAAACTTATAAGCACCGGCTTGGATGGTGGGATCCTCGACAACTCCCCAGAAAATTTGAGGAGAAAAACTTATCCATTCAGCTCCCACCTCTAAGGTAGATTGTGGTAAAGAAAGACGTGAATGAATGCCAAACCTGGGCTTTTCAGGCAAAGCAACTGTATGCAATGTCCACACCGCTGACCATTCTCCCCAACCACTTACATTCTGAGCGCAGACTCGCCAATAACGAGGATTACCGTCGCCAATAAGATAAATTTCAACAGAGGTATCAGGAAGGATCCTGCTCAATTCCTTATCGGTAAAAGCCACATCTTTGGCAATTTCAAGCTGGTAATTGGTCGCTCCCTCTACAGCCTGCCAGCTAAAGGTAACAGGTAGGCTGGTGATGGAGCTGCCATTGGAAGGACTTAAGAGCACAGGGGAGTCAGGGGGAGCAATGGTATGAAAGGTCCAGGAATCTGACCACTCGCTCCAACCGCTTATATTTTTAGCGCGGACTCGCCAATAATGAGCATTCCCGTCACCAGAAAAACTAAGCTCCAAATTAGTACCGATTAATAGTTTTGAGTATTCCACATCTGTAAAGGCGACATCTTTGGCTATCTGAAACTGATACCGGAGAGCACCATCCACAGTCTGCCAACTGAAATTAACAGGAAGGCTCTCTATGGTACTACCGTCAAAAGGCGTTAAAAGGACAGGCCGTTCAGGTGGAGCTATGGTATCAAAACTCCATGTCGCCGACCAGTCACCCCAACCGCTTATATTTTTAGCGCGGACTCGCCAATAATGAGCATTCCCGTCACCAGAAAAACTAAGCTCCAAATTAGTACCGATTAATAGTTTTGAGTATTCCACATCTGTAAAGGCGACATCTTTGGCAAGTTGAAACTGATATCTTATAGCACCTTCTACACTCTGCCAACTAAACGTGACAGGGAGACTCGTTATGGTGCTCCCATCAGCAGGGGCTAACAGGACAGGTGGTTCAGCATAAGCTGTCTGGCTGAATAACAGAAAAATAAATAAGAAGAGTAAAATAAAAGATTTTCTAAGATATCTGTCTCTTTTTGGTGTATTACACAAATACAGCATCATTCTCCTCCTGTACCAAGGTTGGATAATCGGGTTTAGAAACATACTGTTCCTTGAGAAATAATAGAGCATTTATACTTATATAGTCTTACACCAGTATTAAAGCAACAATTGTGCCAGATTTACAATATCAACTTGTGTTTGCACATAACGAAAACATTAACCTATGATATCATTTGGTTAGAAAGTTATCGAAAAATCTTCTTGCAGCCTGTTCTCATGCTGAAATGCGGTAGTTGAATAATTAATCAGAAATTTACAAACTCATTATCTCAA
>CBDUSM010000261.1:0-2977 GCA_965369825.1 uncultured Bacteroidales bacterium | reverse complement strand
CGTTGGATTAAAGCCATCACCAATTATAGCATGGTTGCCATCCTCACAAACAATTATCTTTTTGCCTTCACTATATTCAATATCCGAAAAATATTCCGACAGGAGGCTTCCCAATGAATCAACCTCGAGTAAGAACATTTTGTCAGGGTGGTAAATATACCCAAAATGATCAAAATCCTCAGTAGTAGTGCCTGTAATTAAATAATTACCTTGTTCATTTTTCATAATTGAATTTGCTCTTGAATCAAGGTCAGTCAAATATTCTTCTCTCCACAAAAATGTTCCGTTTGTATCTAATACCAAAATGGTCGTTTTCGTATAATAATGGATAGACTGTTCTTCATGATAATTGGTGCTCCCCACAGCAACCAGATTTCCGCTATCAACAATTAAATCATTTACCCATCCGATGTTCTCATAATATTTTGCAAAAATTGTATCTCCGTTGCTGTTTAATTTCAGCAACCAGCAATCGTTAGCAATTTCCTGCTGTTTGCTGTTTAACTTAGTATTAATTGGAATAGGTGTTAAAGGATTAAAACAGAAAGAATAATAACTGTTTTCCGAAAGCTTAACAAGTGTATGGGTAATGAGTTGATAAGAATCCGGGAAATCATAAGTAAAAGACCATAATCTATTTCCGTTTGTATCAATTCTCATAAATCCGGGTGAATACTCATACCATCCAAACTCAGCATATCCGGCAAGGTATAGATCGCTATTTCCCGTTTGTAATACTTTCGTGAAATAACCATCATCTTTTTCCGGGTATGAATAATTATAATCCCAGGTTAAAGGTTGTGAGTACAATTCCGTAAACACTAATAATTGAAACAGGAGCCAAATAAAATACAAGCTATGGTGTTTCATAACAAACTCTGATTTAAGGATTAAAAGATCTCTGCCAAAATTAATAAAATAAATACCTTTGTATGTACACGAAAAATAAAAACAAGATGAAAACATTAAAGTTAAATCTGTGAGATGAGGAAAAAAGCTTCGCTCTTATTAATAATATTTTTGCTGCTTTTTCTGCATGGTATTTTCGCTCAGCAAATTTCTATCCCCCGGATAGATGAGATGCCAGACATGCCACAACCCTATGAAATGCGCTACTGGAAAGCAGTAGGCCAAAAGTATGATGAACTGGTATTCGATCTTGACGCAACAGGGCAATTCCTTCCATTGACTACAATTGTCGAAAACACCATTAATTACCCGGAGCATCCAACCTTTGGTATTCAGTCATATGTTGGAACAAACACTCCTCCGGGAATGGAAGCCATTAATGTAATCCCGGCAGTAATTGGCGCTACTCTTTCTGGCATTGACAAGTCCAATCAGCAGGGATATAATTGGCCGTTGTTGTGTGAGGAGTATTTTAACCGCCGTCCTTCTGAAAATGTTTACCTTAACGGCCCTAATGCTTCATCCGGCCATGACTGGTGGTATGAAACCATGCCCAATGTCTTTTTCTATCAACTCAATTACCTCTACCCACATACCGGCCATTTCGACGAACAGTTTATTACAGTGGCCGATCAGTGGCTTGAAGCAGTCAAAGCTATGGATGGAGATGATTCCCCCTGGCAGGTTCCTTACATGAACTACAGAGCATTCAGCCTGTCAACAATGACACCACTTGAATCGGGAATCAGGGAACCTGAGGCAGCAGGCGCTATCGGATGGCTTCTCTATAATGCATTCGTTGTTACCGGGGAAGATAAATATCGTGTTGGAGCTGAATGGTGCCTCGAATTCCTTAGCAATTGGAATGAAAACCCATCTTATGAACTTCAGCTGCCTTACGGAATCTATACAGCAGCCCGGATGAATGCCGAGCTGGGGACACGTTACGATATGGAAAAGATGGTCAACTGGTCGTTCGATGTTGGCCCTCTTCGGAACTGGGGTGCCATTGTCGGAAGGTGGGGCGATACCGATGTTTCAGGGCTTATTGGCGAAGCAAGCGACGGTTTTCCTGATTACGCATTTGCATTAAACGGTTTTGAACAGGCAGGAGCCCTGGTTCCAATGGTCAGGTACGACGATCGTTTTGCCGGTGCTATCGGGAAATGGGTACTCAATGTTGCGAATGCCTCCCGCTTATATTATTCAAACTTTCTTCCGGATGATATGGAGGATAATGAAGATTGGATAGCACAATACGATCAGGAGAATGTTATTGCATACGAAGCTTTGCGCGAAAAAGAGACAGGGCCATATGGTACAGGTGATGCCATGAATGGAGGCTGGGCACAGACCAACCTTGGATTATACGGTTCCTCTCATGTTGGAATAATGGGGGCCATTATTAAACAAACCAATGTGGAAGGGATCCTTCAATTGGATATGCTAGCTACCGATTACTACCGGCAGGAATCTTTTCCAACTTACCTTTTTTATAATCCATACCCCGGAAATAAAAACGTTATTGCTGAACTTCCTGAGGGAAACTTTGATATATATGATGCAGTCTCAAATGAGGTGATCCTAACAGCAGTTACAGGCACAGCTGACATATTAATCCCGGCAGGAACCACAATGGTTTGTGTTTATATTCCGGAAAATTCTGAGATCGAATACCACTTAAACAAAGCAATGGTTCAGGGAGTTATCATTGATTTTAATACAGAGGAAAATGTCCTCAATTACCCACCCAGGATCAAATCGCTTGCGATTGATGATACTGTTGCATTAATCAACACCATAACTCCGGTATTTTGTACCGCTGAAGATAAGGAATCGATAGAGTTGACATATCAATGGTTTGTTAACGGCGATGCACAGGAAGGCAATGAAACTCTTAACTGGCCGGTTCCGGTCGATACGGGTTATTATGAAATCAGGTGCGTGGTTTCTGATGAAGAAAGTTTAAATGATGAAATGACCATCACAGTTAAGGTTGTGGAAAAAATCAATTATCCACCGGTTATCGAGGAAATCAGAGCAGAGCCCAGGTCAATGTTACTTGGAG
>CBDUSM010000260.1:0-2987 GCA_965369825.1 uncultured Bacteroidales bacterium | reverse complement strand
AACCGGCTTTAATAAATTTTTTGAAACTGTTAATGGCAGAATGATAATCTTTTTGTTTAAACCAGCAATATCCCAAATTATAATTTGCCAGGTTATGATAATCAAGTTTTCCGGCGTCAGCTGTTGTTAAAAACCTATTGTAGTAGCTAATAGCTTGTTTATAGGACAATTGGTTGTCAAAAGCTTCAGCAATCCAGTAGTAATTTGCTGCTGTGATTTCTTTATCAAAGTTATAATCAAGAGATTTTTTAAAATAGGAGATCGCCTCATTATAGTTTTTATCATTATATAATTCCACCCCTCTGAAATGTGCAATACGCTGATAAGCCGGTTTTAGCTTTCCATCCTTTGATTTTATTTTTTCCATTGAGGAGAGGGCTTCTTTGTAGTTATTTGTTGACAGGAAGAGATTAACCAGATAGGAATGGGCCTCATCTAAGCGTTTTGATTCAGGGAAATCGTTGATAAAATGTTTGAGCGCCTTAATCGCTTCATTGTAAGGATCATACGAAATCTCAAAAGCAAGTTGTGCATAATTAAAAAGAGCTTCTTCTTTAATAGTATGATTTCCTTTAGTTTTATAAGCTGATAAAAAGGCATTGGATGCAAATTGCTTCTCGCCTGTTTGGATATAACAGAATCCAAGATGATAGAATGCATTCTGACATAAAGAGTCTTGTTTGGATGTTGTTTTTTGAAATCCCTGAATAGCTTTCTCATAGTCATTGGTTTGATAATAACATGACGCCAATGCATACCAATCTTCCCTGCTGATTGCCCCTTTCCCATTCTGTAGATATTTTTCATAAAGAGGGATGGCCTGTTGGTAATGATTTGTTTGGTATAAGGAAGTTGCTGTCAGATGAATGATGTTATGGATCCGTTTATTGTCCGATTTCTCAAGAATTGGTTCAGCGGCTTGTATTACTTTTTCATATTCACCTTTTAAAAAGTAGATGTTAACGAGGTAATAAGGAATAATTGATTCAAAGGTTTCATCCTCATCAAGTTTGAGAAATCCTTCCAGCGCTGTATCATAATTATGTTCGATGTACGCTATATGGGCATAATAATAATTTGCAGGCCCCTGATATTTGGATTCCTTTCCGGAGATTTTTTTAAAAGATTTTTTAGCTTGTTCAAACTCTTTATTCTTAAAAAGGCAATACCCTTTTTTAAAATGATATTCTGAACGTTCGGTATCGGTTAGTAATTTTATATCGACCTTGTTATATGCATGCAAACCATCTTTGTATTTTTTGTTGCGGTAATTTAGGTTTCCCAGGTAAAAATATGCATTTTGAACCCTAGTATTTTCGGGATGATTGGCAATAAACCGGTTAAAAAGATATTCAGCATTTTTGTGAAATAGCTCATATGCACATAGGGTGATATAATATTCTGCATTGATCCTGATTTCTGATTGTTTATCTTCGATCTCCTCAGTAATTATTCTGAATGTTGTACTGGCAGTACCAAATTCTCCTTTATTGTATAATTCCAGAGCAAGGTTATAGCTATACCCGGGATCATCGTAATATGCTGTGCGCTGGCCATTAACAAGTGATGTTAAGGCAAAAAAAGATAACAGAATGGGGATAAAGCGCAGTTTCCTCATTATAAGATAATTATGAACAGGGTAAAGGTAAGTAGATATTAAATCAAATTTTGTGAGGCCTATTATGATTTATTAACAAGGGATATTTAACAACTTTTAAACGAAATCCTGAAGAAGATATTGTAATGTTGAAAGGTGTTTTTTGTAGTTGTTAGATGATCTGGGTTGTCAGGTGTAACACCTGACAAGCACTTCCGCGGTGAAACACCTGACAAGCACTTCAGTGGTGTAACACCTGACAAGCACTTCAGTGGTGTAACACCTGACATAAAAGAGACAGCCGTTCTATAAGCCGGATTCTGTATCCGTCAGAGACGGATTTCTATCATTTATCTGGCCGCTGCATCACTACAGCGATCTAGCAGCCTACCCCTTCCGATTCCTGTAATAATTACAGGATCAAGGCGAGCAGCCTCTGTTCATCCCGGGTTAGCGGAATAAAAATCGAAATATATTTGGCTTTGCAACCCATAAGGTTTACCCTCCCGGTATGTCACCATACCGCGACGTGAGCTCTTACCTCACATTTTCACCCTTACCCCTGATAAAATCAAGGGCGGTTATTTTCTGCGGCACTTTCTGTTCTCCCGAAATCCCGGGAGACCTTCCCGTTAGGAAGTATGGCGCTCTGTGTTGTCCGGACTTTCCTCCACGATAATGTATCGCAGCGATAGAACAAACGGCTGTCAATGAACTCTCTTGCAAAGATAATAAAAAAAACAAATTCCCAATTCCTGATTCCCGGCTCCCGACTTACAAGTTATCCAACAACATCACCTCAACAGCACCACTCCCGTATCTGTTGAATGGGGCATCCTGGTATTGAATATCGTTGCCATATTCATTTAGCTCGTCTTGAATAGCTTTTTTAAGCGTACCATTGCCAATACCATGTATGAAATATACTTTGAAGAACTGGTTTTCCAGGGCGCTGTTAAGGCAACGCTTGAAATAATCGGTCTGGATTTGAAGAATCTCATGTTTGTCAAGCTGATTATAATCCTCTCTTAAAGCAGAGATATGTAGATCCACCTCTGCCATCCTGGGACTGATTTTATGCCTGTCGATCAATGCCTCAGGCTTAGCCTGAACAGCCTGACTTACCTGGGCTTTGTTTCGTTCGTATTTCTGATCTATTTCGTTATCGGATAACGACCGGGAGTCTTGTAACAGGTGAAGCCTGGCAAGGAAGGCTTTTTCCTGAAGGAATGAACATTCAACGTAACTGGTTTCTTTGAAAAATTTTGTGCTTTTGATCCGGAAATCTGAATTAACCGGTAACAGAAGTTTAATGGCCTCTTCCTTGTGAAAAAGGAGCTGAACAACTCCTTCTGACCATTTTTCGATCTCTTCTCTGGAAATAGTCTGT
>CBDUSM010000259.1:0-3014 GCA_965369825.1 uncultured Bacteroidales bacterium | reverse complement strand
TTACTTTCCCGAATATTATTTGAATGGGCTTCAATGGAGATACCAGCAACACTTCCATGTTTCCCATCTCCTTTTCCCTCGCTATTGAAATAGATGTCATCATTGCAGAAACAAGCATCAATACCAGGGCAATGGTTCCCGGAACAAACATATAGGCACCTTCCAACCTTTCATTATACATCATCCGTACCTCAGTATTAATTCCAGAAGCACCCTGTTCTTCCATATTTAATATTTTCACATAATCAAAAATGATTCCGGATGTATAGTTAACAACCTGGTTCGCCATATTAGCATCAGAGGCATCGGCAATAAGCTGAATGGTGGCCTTTCCTTCACTTTTAAGACGTTTTGCAAAATCCGGCTCGAAAACAACCACCTCTTTAACATGGCCGGCTTTAAAAACCGGTTCAATTTCTTTTTGTGAGGAAAGATTCCTGTCAAGCAAAAAATAACCCGAAGAAAGTAATTTTGAAGAAATTTGTTGAGTTACCTCATCTTTCGACTGGTCAAGAATAGCAATTTTAACATCTTTGATCTCATTACTAATAACATATCCGAAAATTAAAACCAGTGCAACGGGAATACCAAACAGAACCATCAGGGTTCTGAAATCCCTGAAAATATGGTAAAATTCCTTCTTGATAAATCCAAGAAACCGTTTCATCTGATGATAATATTAGTTCCGGGCAATTTTTAAAAAAACCTCTTCGATATTAATGGAATTAAAGCGCTGTTTCAATGATTCCGGTTTATCCAATGCTTTGATCCTTCCATCGACCATAATAGAAATTCGCTCACAGTATTCTGCCTCGTCCATATAATGAGTGGTCACAAACACTGTGATCCCGGAAGAAGCAGTATCATAAATCATTTTCCAAAATTGCCGGCGGGTTACCGGGTCAACGCCACCGGTGGGTTCGTCAAGAAAAACGACTTTGGGCCGATGCATGATGGCTACTGAGAAAGCCAGCTTTTGCCTCCAACCAAGCGGCAGGGCCCCGATAAGCACATCTTTGCTCTTTTGAAATTTGAGGTTCTCCAATAAAAAATTAGTTTGTTCTTTAATTTGTTTTCTTGATAAACCATAAATCCCGCCATAAAAAGTAAAATTCTCTCCAACTGTCAGATCTTCATAAAGTGAAAATTTTTGACTCATATACCCAATCCGCTTTTTAACTTCTTCCGGGTGGCGGGAAACATCAAAGCCGGCCACATGAACCAATCCGGATGTTGGCCTGGACAGGCCACAAAGAATACGTAACGCTGTTGTTTTTCCAGCCCCATTAGCTCCAAGAAACCCAAAGATCTCCCCACGTCTGACCTCAAAAGTTAATTTATCATTAGCGATAAATGATCCAAATTTTTTTACCAGATCTTTTACAACAATAATATTTGAGCCATCGTCTGTCATTGTGATTCGATATTCATCAGATCCATGAAACAATCCTCAATACCCGGCTTGATTTTTTTTACTACAATATCTTTAAATCCTTTTGCTGTAAGAGCCTTCTTCAAAGCTTCCAGGTCTATTTCAACATCTTTCCGGGTTGTAAAATGAACATGGTCGCCGAAAGGGATAACGCTTTGTATATTACCCTTTTCCTGAAGGTTCTCCATTAATAAATATGGCTTGGTGGTAGGAATTGAATACAGCTTTTTGTCATACTTACCGATGATCTTTTCAGGCTCATCGATATCAAGAAATCTTCCCTCCAGCATTAGCGCGACCCTGTCGCACCTTAAAGCCTCATCCATATAAGGCGTGGAAACAATTATACTTATCCCCCTTTTTTTGAGCCTTTTTAGCATATCCCAGAACTCAATACGGGAAATGGCGTCAACCCCTGTGGTTGGTTCATCAAGAATAAGTAATTCCGGCTCATGGATCAAGGCACAAGAAAGGGCAAGTTTTTGTTTCATGCCTCCGGAAAGCTTCCCCGCAAGGCGATTTTTGAAAGGTACTAATTGTTTATAAATATCCCTGATCGATTCATAGTTTTTAGAAATTGTTGTTCCAAAAACTGTTGCATAAAACTCCAGGTTTTCTTCAACGGAAAGGTCCTGGTAAAGCGAAAACCTCCCGGGCATATAACCAATAAGGTTCCGAACTTTTTTATACGCGCTAACCACATCATACCCTGCAACCGTGGCTTTCCCTTCATCAGGAAGCAAAAGTGTGGTAAGTATCCTGATCAGTGTGGTTTTGCCGGCACCATCAGGGCCTATAATCCCAAAAAGCTCCCCTTTCTGAACAGCAAAGGAAACCTGATCAACAGCTTTAACCTGATCAAATTTTTTGGAAATATTTTCCGCCCATACTGCCGGTACAGTCATATCATCGAATGCTATTCCTCAACCCTTGTCCATTCTGTTGTTCTGCCCAGGCCCATCCAAGCCCTGCCAATATATCCCCGAATGTATAATAGGTTTCTTTGTTCCATGGTTATACGACACTTGTAAGTACTTCCGTTTTTGGGATCATAAATTGTCCCGTCTTCCCACCTGTTTTCACCATCAAACACAAAATCCTTTAACAATTGTAACCCCATTACCGGACGGCTCTGTAAGCTCTCATCTTTGTTCTCATCATCCAATTTTGGTTCACCTGTGTCAGGTTCATTAGGCTCATCAAGCCATATGATCTTACCAAAATACATTTCTCCGGTTTTAACAACCTCTACTCTGGCGTCCTTATCTTCGTTTAACCATACACCAAGAACATCATCTGCTTTGAAGGTTTGTGTGTTTGCTGTCAGGCTCATTAAAAACAGCCCGGCTAAGATCATTGCTATTGATTTCATCTGTTTGTTTTTTTTATTAATTAACTCGTTTACTGCTTGTTGCTTGCCGTCTTCGGCATAAAATTAACCTCTCCCGGCATTCCGATTTTAATGGATCCGTCATTCTTAACCAATATTTTAATGGCATACACCAAATTTACCCTTTCTTCTTTTGTCTGGATAATTTTAGGCGTAAATTCTGCCTGTTGAGATATCCAACTTACCGTTCCC
>CBDUSM010000258.1:0-3031 GCA_965369825.1 uncultured Bacteroidales bacterium | reverse complement strand
TTGTTGAAACACTTAAAAAAAGCCATGCGAGAGATTTTGGACTGAGCGGCGAAATAGATTATATTGATAAGTTAATAAGTATTATTGAAAATAAAGACCTACTCGACAGGGAAAAGAGCATTGATTTGCTTAGATGGAATTATCTAAATGACTTAACAACGTTTAAGTATTTTTCTGTTGAGGTAGTTGTTTCATATATGATCAAATTGTTGATTGTTGATCGTTGGAAAAAATTAGACAAAGAGACCGGCGAGGAGTTATTTGCCAGGTTACTTGACGATTTAAAGTCGTCCTATGAGTTTCCGCCTGAATTTATTAATAAGTAAATCTTTGATGATTAGATTGTTGTTAACGTGAGGGTTGATCATTTAAGATGTTACATAAACAGAGAAAATATATAAGATCGGATGAAAGGAGAAAATAAAACCAAAGGAAAAGTAACGGGCATTATTGCAAACCTTGTTTTTGTAGAGGTTGATGGGCCTGTTCATCAAAATGAGATATGTTACATTCACCTTGAGGAGACATTATTGATGGCAGAAGTTATTAAGGTGGAAGGTACAAAAGCTTTTGTCCAGGTGTTTGAAAGTACAAGGGGGCTTATTGTCGGTGCGGATGTTGATTTTTCAGGGCATATGCTTGAGGTAACCCTTGGCCCTGGTATTTTGTCGAAAAACTATGATGGGCTTCAGAATGACCTTGATAAAATGGAGGATCTGTTTCTGAACAGGGGTGAATATACCTTCGCCCTGGATCATGATAAAATATGGGGCTACAAGCCTCTTGCCAAACCCGGTGATCTGGTTATTGCCGGTGATTGGTTGGGTGAGGTTGTTGAAAACTGGATGTCGCATAAGATTATGGTTCCTTTTAGTTTTGAAGGCCGGTACACGGTTAAAAGTATTGTTAAACCAGGCGATTATGGCATCGAACATGTCATTGCAGTCATTACCAATAGTAAAGGTGATGATATTGATGTGACTATGATGCAGAAATGGCCTGTTAAGGTACCGATCAAGGCATATAAAGAAAAACCGCGTCCATTTAGAGTGCTGGAAACCGGTGTACGTGTTATTGACACGCTCAATCCTATAACAGAAGGAGGAACAGGTTTTATTCCAGGGCCCTTTGGCTGTGGTAAAACAGTTTTGCAACATGCGCTTTCAAAGCAGGCTGAAGCTGATATGGTTATTATTGCTGCTTGCGGTGAACGTGCCAATGAGGTGGTGGAAATTTTTAAAGAATTTCCCGAGCTTATTGATACCCGGACTGGGAGAAAGCTGAAAGAGCGGACTACTATTGTTGCCAATACCTCCAACATGCCTGTTGCCGCTCGTGAAGCATCCGTTTACACAGCTATGACGCTTGCCGAATACTATCGTTCTATGGGACACAAGATTCTTCTGCTGGCCGACTCAACCTCCCGTTGGGCACAGGCCCTAAGGGAAATGTCAAACAGAATGGAAGAGCTACCCGGGCCTGATGCTTACCCAATGGATCTTCCTGCTATAATCTCTAACTTTTATGCCCGGGCAGGATATGTTTACCTGAATAACGGAAAATCAGGTTCGATTACCTTCATTGGTACTGTATCACCTGCCGGTGGAAACCTGAAGGAGCCGGTTACGGAATCTACCAAAAAGGCAGCACGTGCCTTTTATGCCCTCTCGCAACAACGTGCCGACAGCAAACGCTACCCGGCAATCGACCCGGTTGAAAGTTACTCTAAATACCTTGACTATCCTGAAGTAAAGGAATTTTTTAAGGAAAATATATCTGAGAACTGGATAGGGAATGTGGTAAAAGCAAAAGATACCCTGTTAAGAGGGCGAGAGGCTTTCGAACAAATCAATATCCTCGGTGATGATGGTGTCCCCATTGATTACCATTTCAGGTTTTGGAAGTCGGAAGTGATCGACTTTATTATTCTTCAACAGGATGCTTTTGACGAAATTGATGCTTCAACGCCTCTCAACCGTCAGAAATTTATGCTGGAGCGAATTTTGGGTATTTGCGATGTTGAGTTTAATTTTGATTCTTTTGAAGAAGTCAACCCATTCTTTAAAAAGATTATCAACCTGTTTAAACAAATGAATTACTCAAAGTTTGAGTCTGATGAATTCAGAAATTTTGATAATGAAATAGATACGTTAATACTTGAAAGAAAAGGTTAATGCAAACAACAGCTTTTCAAAAAATTTATACAAAACTTTCGAAAGTTACCAAAGCTACCTGTTCGCTTCATGCTACAGGAGTGGGTTATGAGGAAATGGCTATTGTAAACGGCCGTAGAGCTCAGGTTGTAAAGATAATTGGTGATGAAGTTACTTTGCAGATCTTTGCCGGCACAGAAGGTGTCCCGACAAATTCCGAAGTAATTTTTCTTGGTAAACCTCCTACATTAAAAGTGGGAGAGGAGCTGGCAGGAAGGTTTTTTAATTCCTATGGCGACCCGATAGATGGTGGCCCTTCTGTTGATGGAGAGGAAAGAGAAATCGGAGGCCCGTCTGTGAACCCGGTTAAAAGAGAACAACCCTCCAAACTCCTTGCTACGGGTATTGCCGGCATTGATATGAATAACACCATTGTTACCGGCCAGAAGATCCCTTTTTTCGCCGATTCCGACCAACCATTTAATCAGGTGATGGCTATGGTGGCACTTCGTGCTAAAGTGGATAAAATAATATTAGGCGGTATGGGTCTGACTAATGATGATTACCTGTTCTTTAAAAATATTTTTGATAGCGCAGGAGCCCTCGATCGTATCATCAGCTTTGTCAACACAACAGAAGATCCTCCTGTTGAAAGATTGCTTGTGCCTGACATGGCTCTGACAGCAGCAGAATATTTTGCGGCCGACAAAAATGAAAAGGTGCTGGTGTTACTTACTGATATGACACTTTATGCCGATGCCCTGAGTATTGTGTCAAACCGGATGGACCAGATTCCATCAAAAGATAGTATGCCCGGATCACTCTATAGCGACCTGGCAAAGATTTATGAGAAAGCAGTGCAATTCCCTGCAGGCGGA
>CBDUSM010000257.1:0-3036 GCA_965369825.1 uncultured Bacteroidales bacterium | reverse complement strand
AAGTTTTTATTTCCAAAAAATATTGTAGATAAATATGAAAAAGATTTTTACACTGTTCTTTGCACTTATAACCATTGTTGCGTTTGCAGACCCAACGATATATACACCTGAACTAATTTCTCCGGATGATGGAGAAGATGGCCTCCCGACACTATTGGTGCTTGATTGGGAACCTGTTGCCGGGACGATTGGAATTTATTATGAATTGGAACTTAGTGATGACCCCGCGTTTTTAAACCCGATTCAGGTTTCAACAGAGTTAACCAGTTACGAATTTTTCGAACTTTATTTTAATACCGAATATTTTTGGCGTGTACGGGCTGTCGATAACACCGGGACGTCTGATTGGTCAGTTGTATGGACTTTTACAACTCAGGATGTAATTGAACTTCACAGACCAAAAGCTAACGCCGACGAACAGGATCCCAATGTTCCACTTATCTGGGATAAAAATGAAGAAGTTGTTGGCCTTACTGAAACAGAAGTACAGATTGATATTGTAGATACATTTGATAGCGAGCTGTTGGAAGTTTTTCACATTTCGGGCACTAATACTGTTTCTACTGAAAATCTTTTCTTTGGTAATACCTATTATTGGAGGGTCCGTGGTATACATAGCCTGGATACAATGGAATGGTCGGAAATAAGGAATTTTGAAGTTATTGATTTATTTGAACTGAAGAAGCCAAATAATAATGCTACCGACCAAATGCCTGATCAGGAACTTAAATGGGATAACATTGACGGCATCATCTCTTTTATCTATCATCTTGATCTGGATGACAACTTTGATAACCCGATGATATATGAAAGTACAAATTATAAAAACGATGCTGATACATTAAATTTTGGAACAAAGTACTATTGGAGAGTAATGGCTTACCATGCACTTGACTCAACAGTTTGGACAGATACCAGGAGCTTTACAATAATTGATCAGGTTTTTCTGGATACACCAGTGAATGGAGAAACTAATATTGAAGTTCTTCCAACATTTTCATGGGACCCTTTGTCAGGGATTTTGTCTTACGATCTGGAGATTGATAAATCACCGGATTTTGATATTGACCCAATTGTTAAATCGATCCCTGTTGAAAATAAGAACCGTGCGCCTGTTGAGTATAAATTGACAAATCCATCTCTCGATGATAATACTCAATATTATTGGCGTGTACGTGCTGTTCACCAACGCGATACTTCGAACTATAGTGATGTTTGGGCATTTGTTGTAGGATCGATTGGTATTGATCAACCTTCATTTAACCAATCAGATGTTACTGTTTTTCCTAACCCTGCTGCCGAAAAGATATTTATTGAGTTGAATGCCCCTTCTACTTCTCCATTAAATGTTACGATAATTGACCTTCTTGGCCAAAAGCTGATTGAACAGCGAATTGATTTCTCTCCAGGCAATGTTGAGCATGAAATTGGAGTAGCTGATTTACCTGAAGGAATTTATATGATCAGGCTGCAACAAGAGAATGATATCCTTACCAGGAAACTGATTATTCATCGATAGATGTGGTTTTTGTTAATAAAAGAGGCTGTTATCATCCATAACAGCCTCTTTTTTATATAAAATGAAGTACAATACAAAAGTTTTGACCCTTTTAAACAATATTTTGTTTATTTATTAATTACAATACTGTTGCTTTTTATGAAATGCGCAACTACTTTTGTGGCATTATGCGTAATTTTACATTTTAATGAATAGATTTTCCTACATACTATTTTTGATTTTCCTGGGATTTATTTCTCACGCACAGATCCATATTGAGAATAATGATACAACCATATGTTACGGGGAAAATGTTTAATTGAATGCCGTTGTCGACATCCCGGGTACTTACAATCAGATCTTATATGATGATCAGGACATTGTTTACGATCAAGTACTTGATATCGGGTTTATTTTTAAGTTTTTCGAATACACCGTTACTAAGTTTGTTATTTGTCCCAATGGATGGATTAGTTTTGATATTACCCTGGCTGGGGCCAATTTTGGCTTTCATGTTGATTCTATCCCAAATACAGACCCTGCTGTTCCGAAGAATGCGATTATGGCTCCCTGGCAGGATTGGGAGCCATTTGTTTTTGAGGGTTCCTATGTAGGATATGAAACAGTGGGAGATGCACCAGATCGTCGGCTGGTAGTGAGCTGGTTCAATGTTCCACTAAATCTCACCAATGAAGATAGCCTGGGGGTTTTTCAAATTATCCTCAACGAAATAGATACCACAATTGAGAATCATATTACTAAGAAACCTGACACACCCTGGCAGGACGGTATTGCAACACAAGGCGTTCATAATCCCAATGGCACACTCGCTGTTACTATCCCGGGAAGAAATATGCAGCAATGGACTACTTCATATGATGCCTGGAAATATAAGCCATCCGGACCACCTCAATTTTATGATATCGAACCAATAGAGCATAATCCGATAATTAGTGGTGTGCTGAGTGATGTTTACTGGTACAAAAATGCGTATGATCCTGACAGTCTTATTTTTACTGGTAGCTTTTTCCCGTTTATACCAACCCAAACAACCTCGTACCTCGCTGTTGTTCTGCTTAATGGTATTGTACCCTTTATTGATACCATAACCATCACCGTAAATCCCTTGCCAATTGCAGATGCCGGTGATGATCAGTTAATACCTCAAGGAACTACAACTTTTTTAAATGGATCAGCTACTGGTGGTAATGGCCTCTATTTTTATTCATGGGAACCGGTGAACATGGTGGTTGACGCAACAGACCCTGGTACAGAAACAGTTACATTAATGAATACTCAACCCTATTCACTGATTGTTAATGATGACCTTGGTTGTGAAAGCACTGGAAGCGATGTAGTGATAGCTGTTGAAAATGATGCTCTTTTTGCATACATTACCGTAGATGAACCTATTGTCTGTTCCGGGGATACGGTTACCCTTGAAGCCCATGCTTATGGTGGTGATATATTGCAAAATTACACCTATGAATGGTGGGCTGATCCTCCCGCTGGTTTCCTTCCTACTACCCCAGTTGCTG
>CBDUSM010000256.1:0-3039 GCA_965369825.1 uncultured Bacteroidales bacterium | reverse complement strand
CTGATACCGTAAATGCCTTATCGGTTGTAACTATAGCGGGAGAGGTCAGAGATTGCGACGGAGAAAAATTGTCAAACTTTAACGGCACCATTCATACAACTGTTTTTGATAAACCCCTTACTATTAAGACCCAGGCAAATGATGGGGGTATTCCACGAAATTTCGAGATTATGAAAAGCATCTTGTATAGAGGTAAAACAAGCGTTTCGAATGGTGAGTTCTCATTTACATTCATCGTTCCGAAGGATATCGCCTACCGGTTTGGAAATGGAAAAATAAGCTATTATGCCCAAAATGGCCAAATCGATGCCAATGGATATTATAAAAACATTATTATTGGTGGTTATGATGAAAATATGGTACCTGAGGATAGTGGCCCGTTGGTTAGTTTATTTATGAATGATGAGTATTTCATCAATGGCGGGATGACAGATGAAAGCCCTGTACTTCTTGCAATTTTATCAGATGAAAGTGGAATAAATACTGTTGGCAATGGCATTGGCCACGATATTACAGCCATTCTTGATGGCAATACCGACGAGCTTAAAGTGCTTAATGAGTATTATGAGTCGGATCTCAACACATATAAAAGTGGGGTGATCAGATTCCCCTATTTTGGATTAAGTGAGGGAACACATCAAATCAAATTAAAAGTTTGGGATGTCTATAATAATTCATCTGATGCAACTATTGATTTTCTTGTAGTTTCCTCGGAAAATTTCAATATTGAAGAACTTATTAACTACCCAAATCCCTTTAGTGATTATACCTATTTCACTTTTCAACACAATCAAACATCACAGTTTCTTGACGTAGAACTTCAAATATTCTCCATAACCGGGCAGCTTGTCAAAACGATCAAAAAGGAAATATATGCAGAAGGTTACAAGTCGGAACCTATCCAATGGTATGGTGACAATAATAACGGAACTAAACTAAGGAGAGGGATCTATATATATCGGGTAATTATTACTAATAGCATTGGTGAACAAACAGCAAAACAGCAAAAACTGATCATCGTACGATAGTATTAAAACATCTGTTACACATAAATCACTATTTTTGCACCATCTATTGATACAGCCATGAATAAACAGATAATAAAAATACTCTTTTCGATTTTAATACTCCCTTTTTTCGGAAATGGACAGGTTGTATCAAATCAGGTGATCCTTAATTGGCTTAGTATTCAAACAACACAGCTCACAGAAAATGAGTCAGTCAATTATCTTTACTTTGAAGATGCCGTTTACAACACACATGAATTTGGTTATTTACCCTTATATTTTAACCGGGTTGAGTTAAAGAATAATTTTGATGCGGTTAATGTTCACCTCTCCAACCAGGTTTGGGAAACCATTGATAACAGCGTTGCCAATATAATCACAGGGTCGCAATTGATTCCGGAAGAGGTTACCGCAACAGCATCTATATCAATAGAAAGGAAACACCCTTTTGCTCATATTTATGTACTGCCCCTCCGCAGAAACATGCATACCGGGCAAATAGAAAGATTAATTTCTTTTGAAATCAGCCTGACATTTGGCGATATTATCCCGTCACCTATTTATAAAAACTCCGGGGATGTCAACTCATTGCTTAGTACAGGAAATTGGTTTAAGCTACGCATTGACCAGTCGGGGATTTACAAGATCAGCTATGATGATCTGGAAAACTTTGGTTTGGAGCCGGCATCTATTGATCCCAGAAACATCAGGCTATTTGGGTACGGAGGGGGCATGTTGCCTGAAGTAAATTACGAACCTTTCTCCCACGATTTGATTGAAAATGCCATTCAGGTAGTTGGTGAAGATGACGGCATTTTTGATCCTCACGATTACATCCTTTTTTATGGAAAATCACAAAGGGTTTGGGATTATAATCCTTTCCAAATCAGGTTTGAGCACACCGATAATTTGTATTCGGATTTTACATATTATTTTCTCACTTCTGATTTGGGTGCCGGTAAACGGATTAACAATGAAAATTCCTCGATGCTACAGATCACTGATACGGTTACTACCTTTTTTGATTATGATTCACATGATATTGATTTATATAATCTCATTAAATCCGGCAAGATTTGGTACGGAGAAGTTTTTGATCTGCTAACCCCTTCGAGAACATTCTCATTTTATTTTCCGGATATTGACACCTCACGGCAGGCTCACATGAAAACATCTGTTGCCGGCAAGTCTACTGAGCCAAATCATTTTCATATTTTCTATAATGATGAAGAGATATCCACTGCATCTATCAGTAGTATTGCGCCAACATCTATCATGGTTTATGCACGGACTTCAAAAATTGCGCAAAAATTTTCTATTATTGGCCCTGCTATTGATCTACGCTTTGATTATGATATCCCCACCTCTATCTCCAAAGGCTGGTTAGACTATTTGGAAATAACTGTGATCAGGCATCTAATTTTTTCGGGAGATCAAATGGAGTTCAGAGATATTGATTCAAAAGGCAGGGATAAAGTAGGCGAGTTTATTTTATCAGGAGTTGATGAGGATGTACAGGTATGGGAGATCACCAACCACCTTGAAGTAAAAAAAATTAACGGTAACACTCACGACAATCAGTTTATTTTTCGTTTAGCTACTGATTCTTTACGGGAATTCATCGCTTTTGATGGTGAAACATTTTATTCTCCGCAATTTGCCGGGGTTGTGCAAAATCAAAATCTTCACAATACCGGAATTGTTGATATGGTTATTGTCGCTGATTCCATTTTCCTGGTGCAGGCAAACAGGTTGGCCGATATCCATCGCACCAATGATAACATGGAGATACTGATAACTTCACCAGGACAGATATACAACGAATTTTCATCAGGATCACAGGATGTTGCTGCCATTCGGAATTTTATGCGGTTCATTTATGAGCAGGCTGAACCAGGAGAAGAACCTGCCTATTTGTTATTTTTTGGTGATGGTTCCTACGACCCAAAAGACCGGATACCGGCAAACACAAATTTCATCCCGACATTCCAGTCACAGGAATCACTTTTGCTAGTAGCCTCATATGTATCAG
>CBDUSM010000255.1:0-3045 GCA_965369825.1 uncultured Bacteroidales bacterium | reverse complement strand
TCCTAGAACAAATTATCCCTGAAATCTTTCTTTTTTTGAAGTTTCAGGTCTTGTAGAAGGGGGGATTTGGCATTGATGGAAAAATTCCAGCTTTTCTGAAATCCTGTTGGTATCCAGCTAAATCGCATTTCCCAGCAGTGAAGGTCACGGTATAAGTTTAATGATGTGTAAGAAAAAGCACCATCCTGAAAATCATAGCCCGAAGTAAAACCAATTTTCCATTTTTCTGTTACACTAACATCCCCATTGAAACCAAGTGATTGGACAATATCATCACTGTTTGCTTTTTGCGCCGGATTATACCTGTGTGTATAGCGAAAGCTATAATTAAAACTTAACTTCCAGGGATTGTTCCAGTCTAAAAATTGATCAATATTTTCTATTATTTCTTCCTTCTCGTCCTGTGTGCCAAAATTTGAAGGCTTCGGGGTTGTCTTTCTTCTTGATGAAAAGCTGTATCTGAAACTCAGGTTCCATGTCATGTTTTCAAACCTCAACAGCTTTCGGCTTTTTTCCCATTCAAATGTGTTGATCCTTTTACCGGTCGAATCATCAAGAGCATAAAGGTCCCAGCGGCCATTAAACTGAATATTGAAACCTTTAAATAAAGTTGTCCGCCCACTCATTGAGATTGGTGCCCAGTTCAATGAGTCTTTGGCTAAATCGTATGATGTTGTAATCGAAAAATTATCAATCAATACTATTTTTTTCATTCCTGTGATCGTATCTTTTTTTGATCGAACTTTTATTTCAAGATTATTTGAAAGACTGAACGAAAGATTTCCTGAGTTTCGGTCAGGGGGAGTTCCATAAACTGAATGTTGAAAAACGGAATATCGAGCACTGTCGGTTTGCGTTTCATTTGTGTAGTAATAATCCCAGTATCCGAATTTTTCAGCACCGAAATCAGGTCGTAAGGAAAAACTAACTGAAGGAGTCATCACATGCCTGATAGCCCTGACCGGGCCTTTTTTAAATTGCAGCATCCCATATAACCTGGTATTAATTGATGATGAAAAATTGAAATCCCTGGCAGTCTGAAATCCATATATGGTATCATTTTTAACATAACCAACCAGCGTGTCGTCATTGGAGATTAATGTATCATTTGTCCAATATTTTTCAATTCGCTGCGAATACCAACGCTCGGTATAATTGATGCTGTTGGTGAGATTGAAGAATTTTAAAAATTTAACAGAACTGGTAACAGGGATATAATGTTTCATCCCGTTTTTAAAATCTTTATAAACATTTTCGTTAAATAGAAGTGTATCTAATGTGTTAATCCTGTTTTCGGCATTCATTGAATAATTAACACTAATATTTTCGTACCATTTCAGCTTTCCAACCTGTTGTTTCCTTCGGAATGGGAAAAACCGGTTTATGTTAAATGTCACTTTAGGCAGGCTCAGGTCAATAGTGTGTTGTATGGTGTTTTGAGAATGATTAAGGTTCATTGTTAGATGATATTTTCCTGCCCAGTGTTTCTGGTATGAAATGCTTGATTGGAACGTGTTGGATAAATAATCAGTTGCACTGACCGGATTATATCGGTTATATTGTCCTGTTACAACATTTACGCTGGCGGAAAAAGAACTATTAGGTTTTGCCTTTGGGTCCTGGGTGTGGTTCCACCTGATGGCGAAGTCTTTATGAAGCTCATAATCCGGAATTCCTTCTATGCCAGCACGGTTTACGCCATAACTGAAATTGAAGTTTCCACCAAACTTATACCTCTTTTTATAACTTAATGTGGGTTTGACAGCCCAGCTTCCCCTTGTGTAAATATCTGCAAGAACGGTGAGGTCGATGTAGTCGCTAATGCCCCAGTAATAACCAAAGTCGTGAAAGTAAAAACCCCTGATTGCTGATTCTCCATAGGAAGGGATAATGACACCTGAAGTGCGGCCTTTAAAAATAGGAAACATGCCAAAAGGCACAGCAATGGGCAATGGAACATCCTCTACAACCACATATGCCGGGCCGGTAACAATCTTATTACCAGGAATGACTTTGGCTTTATTAAATCGCATCTCAAAATGAGGATGCTCATTGCTACAGGTTGTATAACTGCCTGATTTTATATTGATTATATCATTTTTCATCTTCTTGATCACACTGCCATGAATATAACCATCGCCTTCTTGTGTAATAACATCCTTTATCAATCCTTGTTTTGTGTTAAAATTATAGTTCATTTCTTTTGAACTAAAAGTTTGTTCTCCTTCTGTAAAGATCGGTTTTCCATACTCTTTATTCAATGAGTCAAGCATGAAAGTGGCATAAAGAAGGCTTTGTGTAAAATCGATCTCAATATAAGCAGCCTTTAGATTTGTCTTTTCATAATTGATTTCTGCGTTTCTATAAAGAAATACTTTTTGGGTGCTTATGTCAAATACTATAGAATCTTCGGCCTGGTAATCAATTTTTGAGTTAATCCCAAACTTGTCAGAAGCGGTCAGAACAGTGTCCGTGATAATGATTGTTGTATCGTTTAATACAGGCTGTAAGGTATCCTGTCCATATACCTCAACATATGAAAAAAACAGCGCCATAACCAACAATAAAGTTAAAGCCAGGCGGGGGAAAGGAATTTCATTTAAAAATTTGAACTCAGACAAGTGAATTAAATGCTAATTTTGTATAATTACAATTTTTGCTATACGTTAACAGTTTGTAGTTTTGATACTGTAAAGATAATAACTCATCAGAATTAAATAAAATATATTTTTACGTGAAACGATTATTTCTGTTTTTTGTTATCCTGAATCTCCTGCTTTTGCATTCCAGCGAGGTTGCATCGCAAATTACAATCAACAAAGTTGTAATTGATGCAGGGCATGGAGGAAAAGACCCCGGTGCTATGGGAAAGAGGTCGAAGGAAAAAGATATCGTTCTATCTATAGCATTAAAAACAGGAGCTTATATTGAAAAGTACATTCCTGGTGTTGATGTTATCTATACCCGGACAAATGACAAATTTGTTGAGCTTTACAAAAGAGCTCAGATAGCCAATGATAAACAGGCTGATCTTTTTATTTCTAT
>CBDUSM010000254.1:0-3049 GCA_965369825.1 uncultured Bacteroidales bacterium | reverse complement strand
CGTGTTTTATCATCTTCACTGCTATCACTAAGCAAATCCATATAATTACAATTTAGCTCATATGGAGATTGTGTGCCGTCTTCATTTTTTTTGTATGAAACATGTCCTCCGTGTTTCCCGGCACGTGCAGCCAGTTTGGCTATTTCGTCATCAGGAATAATATTTTGCAGTGGCCTCAATCCTATCCCATCATGACTTGCAGTAAAATTAAAGAAGCATACTTTGTCGTTTGGTAACTTTAGCGATTGCGCCCATTGAGTCAAAGTGTTTGTATTTCCTTCCATTACGGAATAAACCAATAATGGAGGCAAAGTAAAATTATAAACCATATGCGCCTCGTCATATCCATTGCCAAAATATGATATATTTTCTTCGTGAGGAACATTGGTCTCTGTTATAAAAACAAGATTACCGGTTATGGATTCGACAACCTTTCTATACAATTTTATTATATCGTGAGTTTCAGTGAGATGCAGGCATGTTGTGCCTATTGTTTTCCACAAAAATGCTATTGCATCAAGTCTTATTAATTTTGCTCCCCTGGATGCATAAAACAATAACACTTCCAGTACTGCAATGAATACTTCAGGAGATTCGAAATTCAAATCAACCTGATCTTCGCTGAATGTAGTCCAGATATGCTTCTCGCACTCATTTTTATCCTTAAACAGGGTCAATAACGGCAGTGCCCTGGGGCGAACTACCTTTGACAAATCCCTTTGGGGATCTACAGAAATAAAAAAATCCTGAAACCCTTCTTCCTCATCAAGGAAAGATTTAAACCATCGTGATGATTTGGACATGTGATTTACTACTGCATCAAACATCAGGTTGCTGCTTTCAGACAAACCTGAAACATCATCCCAGGTTCCTAATTCCGGGTCAACAGCAAAGTAATCTGTTACCGAAAAACCATCGTCTGATGTGTATGGAAAGAACGGAAGTATATGTGTGCTATTGATTTCAGGCAAACAGTACTTGCCCACAAATTCTTTTAAAGTTTGCAGGTGCGGCTGCCCTTGCTTTTGCACGTTATCTCCGTATGTTATTAGTACCACATCCTTTTCGCACAATGATTCCTCTGAATAACTGGTTTTAGATTTATATTTTTCTGCTAATTTTTCAATATTGGCGTAAACCCACTCTGCACGATCGCCATAAAGACCCTGCAATCTGTTTAGCATATTCTTTTTCTCTAAATGATTTGACATATCTATTAAAATGTATTAAAAAATTAGTTTTAAATGTTTAAAATAAACTGCCAAATATTTCGGGCAGATAAACACAGAGAATTATAATAAAAGCAAAAAACACTCCCAGTATTAACACTTCCTTTTTTAGTAAATCAGACCATTTGAAGTCTAACTTAAGATTTGTTTTTTCTTTTTGTATTACTTTACTTTCAAGAATGATACTTACAGAGTAAGCCACTACCACGGCGATTACCATTCCGGTAAAGTTGTACCATATCCAAAAAATATTGTCGAATAACGTTTTTATCAATAAATTTATGCCAAGTGCTACAATTATTCCGGCATTCATTCCCACGTAGTTCACTCGTTTGGAGAGCATTGCCAGGACAAACGTTGCCAATATGGGGCCATAAAATAATGATCCTATAAGATTGATAATTTCAATAACGGTGCTTTCGCTCCCGCCAAAAAGATAAGCAGCGGTTATACATACAACACCCCAAAACAATACGAATGATTTAGAATATTTCATATATTTCTCGTTGGAAAGGTGTTTTCTCTTTTTACCCCTGTTAAAAACATCTTCCATGCTAACCGCACTTAACGAATTAATGGTAGAACTCAGTGATGACATGGCCGCTGAAAGTATCCCGATGATAAGTATCCCGATCAATCCATGAGGTAAATATTTTACAATGAATACCGGGATCATAAGGTCGGGTTTCAGCCCTGCCTCGGCAAATTCTTGCGGGAAATGCTTTTGAGTCATATCTGCAATACTTGCCAGAAAATCGGGGGATGAGGTAACTAATGCACCTACAAACAATCCCATGGTACAGTAAACCATAACAATCGGAAACCTTAATACACCATTGGCCAACAGGAGTGAGCGAATTGTTTTTTCATTTCTTGCAGATAGTAATCGTTGTGCCTGGGTCTGGTCGCATCCGTAGTATGATGCATAGAGAAAAAACCCACCTAAAACCATTGGCCAGAAACCAAATTCATCGCCATTAATCCCCATTTTTGAAAAATCAATGGCTTTGAGCCTTTCGGGATCAAAACCATCGGCTAATCCACCGCTGGACTGAACCAGTTCAAATCCATAAAAAAGGCAGATAGTTAATCCTCCAAATAAAATTATCATTTGTATGGTATCACCCCATATTACGGCTTTCATCCCCCCCTGGAATGAATAGATAAGCGTAATGACACTAATGATTAAGATAGTCCAGTGAAAGCTGACATCGAGAACAGCTTGCAATATAATAGCTATGGTGTACACCATAACACCGGTACCGAGCGCTCTGCTTATCTGAAAAACAATACTAAGTATCATTCGTGTTGAAGTTGCAAATCGATTTTCGACATACTCGTAAATGCTTACAATTCCTGATCTGTAAAGTGGCGGGATAATAACGAGCATAATAAAAATCATTGCCAGGGGTACGCTTAATTCAAATGTCAGCCATTTGAGCCCTCCACCTGCAGCCAACCCAACAAAAGCAGGAGCAGAAATAAAACTTATAGCAGACAACTGCGTTGCCATTGTGGAAAGGGTCAGTGGGAACCATCCCATATTTTTACCACCAAGAAAATAATCTTTTGAAGTTTTATTATTTTTGAAGAAATAGCCAAGCCCAATAAAAGCGAAGGAATAAACAATTATAATAGCATAATCTAACCAATTCATAATTTAAAGTGTTTTTATGTTAAGTATATATCTGCATTTTGGGTCAATGCGTCAATAAAAAACCGACCTGTCCCCACACCAACCTCCAGAATTTTACCAATAGTTTACCGAATCATACACAGTTACTTTATCCCATAATTCTTCGGATTCAGAAATAAACTTT
>CBDUSM010000253.1:0-3063 GCA_965369825.1 uncultured Bacteroidales bacterium | reverse complement strand
TTTGCTGCAGGTTTTCCTCGAAGCGGATTATGTCTACGGCTTTGTTTATTGCCAGTGTAAGTTCCTCTTCATCGAGAGGTTTGAGGATATAGTCCACTGCATTGAACTTGATGGCTTTGACGGCATAATCGATGGAAGATGAGAGGAAAATAATTTTGAAATCGGGTTTATCGAAGTGCCTTACCAGGTCGAAGCCGCTGCCATCTGACAGTTTGGTGTCCACGATCACCAGATCGGGTGCGTGTTCATTGATCGCTCCAACACCAGCCCTTACCCCTTTGGCCCGGGCTACGAGGCTCACATTCGGGCAGCAGGTTTCTACCATCCCGGCAACCGTCTCCGGTATTCGGGGCCCATCTGCGACAAGTATGGCTGTGATCATGAAGTTGTTTTCCACGAAGATACTATTTTAATTATTAGTTAAGTAATTAATGTAAAAGTAAATCAGAGGAAAGGGGAAAAGTGAACACTTATCTAAACGCCGGGTTTTTTTATCTGAATGTATGGGTTTTTTATGTGAACGCTTTTAGAAAGTTGTTAGATGGCTGTACAGCAACCTGAATTTTTTCTGATTTAGGAAAACGAATCCCAAAAGAAATAATTTTTAGATGTGCAACCTGCCAGGCTGAGGCAGGGCAAATTCATGAAAATAATTGATTTTATTCAAAGAAATGCGCGATTTATCAATTTTAAATAGATCGTAATACATAATTTTACGTAAATTTGTGCATTATAATAAAATCGGAAACAGAAATTGTTAGAGATATAATTTTAAAGCAAAAAAAGGAGCTGGAGCAGAAACTTAATGAAAAGTATGTTCGCAGGGATACCTCCATCCAACTAAGGGATTTCAGCTTATTATCACGGGGAGTAACTCAAATCTGCTGAGCAGTGAATTGGCAACCCATCTTACCGGGCGTCATTTGCCGGTTCATATATTTACTTTTTCATTCAATGAATTTATTTCTTCGTCTGAGCATGAATTGACAGAAATTGAGATTAAGGAAAAATTCAATGATTTCATGATCAATGGAGGATATCCCGAGCCATTAATGAAGGCTCTTGATTACACGGAGTATTTGCAGGTATTGTTCGATTCGATTCTCTTTAAAGATATTGTGAAAAGATATAATATCCGCCAAGCCGGTTCACTTGAAAATCTTGCTGTGTGGCTTATTTCTAATATAACAGCTGAATTTTCTCTGAATTTGCTCTCAAAACAGACACAAATTTCAAGTGTTCATACCATTAAGAAATACGTCAATTATTTAGAAGAGTCATTTGTGTTTTTTACCTTATCCAGATTCTCATTTAAAGTTGGTGAACAACAGCGGTCGAACAAAAAAATTTATTGCTATGATAATGGTTATTACCGAGCTAAAGCATTTCATTTCAGTGAAGATTGGGGAAAATTACTTGAAAACGCTATAGCTTCTGAATTATATAAACGTTGTTTGTTCGATGGGTCGAAATTGTTTTACTGGAAGAACAGGGATCAGGAGGAAGTTGATTTTGTGATACAGCAGGGAACCCAAATCAACCGTTTAATTCAGGTATGCTGGGATTCACGGCAACTACGAACCCGTGAAAGAGAGGTTAGGTCCTTGTTAAAGGCATCACGTACATTAAGATGTACCCAATTGATGGTAATTACTAATGACGAAGAAAGACGGGAAAAGTTCAGTTGGTTTGGCATTGAGGGTGAAGTTGAATTTATTCCTGCATGGAAATGGATTTTGGAGAAAAAGTAAAATTGAAATTTTCCGTTCAGTCATGAGGGGCTAAAGTCCCGTGAAAGGTTAGGGATCATCATTATCCCAGCGCTAAAGCGCCGGGCTAGTTATTGGATAAAATAGATTTGAACTCATCAATACTGTATGCATCTTCAAGCCGGTATTCCCCGATCCTTGTTCTGCACAATGATGAGAGATAGGCCCCGCTCGATAAAGCCACTCCGAGGTCCCTTGCTACCGAACGGATGTAAGTGCCTTTGCTACATACAATCTTAAAATCAACCTCCGGAAGGTCAAATCGCGTAATACCAAAAGAATAAATCGTGACAGCCCTCGATTTGATCTCCACTTCTATATTATCCCTTGCATAACGGTATGCCGGGATACCATCAATTTTTATGGCAGAATATTTTGGTGGGACCTGCTCAATAGTGCCTTGAAACTTTGCGGCTGCATTATTTAAAAGGTCTTTTGTAATGTGATCAACGTTGAACGTTTCATTTATCTCTGTTTCTGAATCATAAGATGGGGTGGTGGCTCCCAGAATAATTGTACCGGTATATTCTTTTTCCAGGCCCATATATTCTTCAATGCGCTTGGTCAGCTTCCCCGTACATAGGATCAATAACCCGGTAGCCCTTGGATCCAATGTGCCGGCATGGCCAAGCTTAATTCTTTTTATCCCTAACAACCTGGAAATAAATTTACGGAGATGATTTACAACATCGAATGATGTCCAGCCTATCGGTTTGTTAATGAGCAAAGCTTCACCGGAAATAAAATCAAATGTTCGTTCCTTTGTTGATTTTCCCATGGGTTTGAGCCAATTAAGTTTACATCACACTTATAATGCCGGCAAGCCCTATGATAAAACAATAAATAGCAAAATAGATCAGTTTGCCTTTTCTGATTATGTCAATCATCCACTTACAGGCAAAAACACCTGATACAAAAGCAGCAATAAATCCAATGAGCAATGGCGTGATGCCAATTTGTGATTCTACACGCAGGTCAGCGCTGAGTATTTCAAGAAGATTGGCAGCTATGATTGGTATGAGCACCATTAAAAAGGAAAATTTGGTTATTTCATCTTTTTTGTTCCTGAGAAGAAGCCCGGCTGAGATAGTGGCCCCTGATCTTGAAATGCCGGGTAGAACAGCAATAGCCTGAGCAATACCAATGATAAATGCATGGAGGTACGGAATGGTACGAAAGCCATCTTTTACCAGGGTCGTTGAAGCAAGAAAAAGTGCAGTTATCATTAACATCAGGCTGACAAACAATACATTTCCGGTAAAAAATTGCTCTATTTCTTCTTTGAAAAACAGGC
>CBDUSM010000252.1:0-3078 GCA_965369825.1 uncultured Bacteroidales bacterium | reverse complement strand
AAACTTGTGGGTCACTGTAGAATGGAAGTAAAAAATAAATTAAGCCAAAACTACTTATTTATATATCTGAAATCTTTACTTTTGTGACGCTGTCAAAAAACTGTAGATCTTTTTCAACTTAAAACATTCATTATGAAAACTTTATCATTACTATCAGGTCGGATAAGTGCTGTTATCTTAACTGCTTTAATTTTCACCTCTGGCCTGGCTTTTGCTGACCATGTTATTTTATCAGAAGATGGAGATAATACACTTGCCATCAAAAAAAACAGTTATACAGAGTTTCGTGTCATCCAACAAGTTAGCGATTTCAATTGGATAAATGTAAAAACAGAGCAGGGTGACTTTGTGGAATTGAGGGTCGAAGGGTTTTCTTTTACTTATGATATCGGAAATCCGAAACTGCCGGTGCAGATGAAATTAATTGAGATCCCCGTTGATGCGGTTCCAAGGGTTGAGATTGTTGACTATGAAATGCGTGAGTACAGCCTTTCCGATTTTGGTTTGATGTATCCGGTTATTCCTGCTCAGCCTCCCTATCCGAAAAGTGATGATATACCTCCTCCTTTTGAACTCAATAAAGCAACCTATAACCAGGATGCATTCTGGAAACAAGAGCTGGCTTCTGTTGATGTATTGGGTTATATGAGAGGTGTCAGGGTAGCCAGGTTGAATATTGCTCCTTTCGAATACAATCCTGTTTCTCATAAAATCAGGGTTTATGATAACATTGAAGTTGTTATCTATTTTGATGATGCCGCAATTGAACAAACCAAAGAGATGAAACGAATCAGCTCTTCTCCTTTTTTTGAGGCTTCTTACAACCGGTTATTGAATTACAAACCACTGGATTCAAGAGATACAATAACGAAATATCCCGTAAAATTTGTCATTGTATCTGACCCGATGTTCCAGGAACAACTCCAGCCATTTGTGGAGTGGAAAACAAAAAAAGGTTTTACTGTAGTTGAAGGCTATACCGACGACCCACTGGTGGGAAGTACAACTTCTTCGATCAAAGCTTATATCCAGTCGCTTTATAATGCAGGAACCACAGAGGATCCGGCCCCTTCTTTTGTTCTTTTTGTCGGCGATGTTGCCCAGGTACCTGCCTGGAGTGCCAGCAGTGCTGCATCTGATTTAAATTACTGCGAATTTACCGGTGATTATTTCCCGGAGATCTATTTTGGCCGGTTCTCAGCTCAAAATCCATCTCAACTTCAACCACAAATTGACAAAACCCTTCAATACGAACAATATACGATGCCCGATCCCTCCTACCTGTCAGAAGTTGTGATGGTAGCCGGAATGGATTCCGGTCATGGCCACGACTGGGGCAATGGTCAGATTAATTATGGAACAGAAAATTATTTTAATGAGGCCCATGGGATTACCTCTCATACGTATCTCTATCCTGAGTCGGGAAGCAATTCAGCCAATATCATCCAGAATGTCAGCGATGGAGTTGGTTTCGGTAATTATACGGCTCACTGCAACTCAAGCGGTTGGGGCGATCCATCTTTTACAACTTCGGATGTACCTGGATTACAAAACCAGGATAAATACGGCCTGCTGATTGGCAATTGCTGCTCTTCAAATGCATTTGATTCGGGAGAATGCTTTGGTGAAGCATTGCTCAGAGCTGAAAATAAAGGTGCAGTAGGCTATATTGGCGGTTCTAACAGCACGATGTGGGATCCTGATTACTATTGGGGAGTAGGAGTTGGCGCCATTACCGAAGATCCACCCGCTTACGAAGAGACAACCCTGGGGGCTTATGATTGTGCTTTTCACGATCACGGAGAGCCTGAGGATGATTGGTATGTTACTCAGTACCAGATAATTTATTCAGGAAACCTGGCAGTAACAGAAGGCATCCCTTCCAGCGCCCAGTATTACTGGGATATCTATTGCGTGATGGGTGACCCATCTGTAATGACCTACCTGGGTGTACCGGCTGAAATGATTGCAACTTATGAAGCCTTGATGCCTCTTGCCACAACAAGTTTTACTGTTAATGCTGAGCCGTATGCTTATGTTGCCATTTCAAAAGATGGTGTTTTGCATGGCGCTGCCATAGCTGATGAAACAGGGCTGGCCAACGTAACCCTCGATCCAATAACCGTACCCGGAACAGCTGATGTTGTTGTTACCGGGCAAAACTTTTATCCATTTATCGGAACTGTTGCAGTAGCATCGCCAGACGGCCCCTATGTACTTCTAAATGAGTATCAAATTGATGATGCGCTGGGTAATAACAATGGTCAGGCAGATTTTGGAGAAGAGCTGCTGCTTAATATAACGCTGGAAAATGTAGGCAACAGCGATGCAACAAACGTTACCGCAGTTCTTTCTTCCGACGATGAGAATATTACCATTACAGATAATTGGCAGGGTTGGCAGGATATTGCCAGTGGAAATACTTCTACAGAAAATGGTGCTTTCATCGTTGTTGTAAATGAGTTGATACCTGATGAGCATAAAGTACAGTTCGCTCTTACTGTTACAGATGGTAATGAAAGCTGGAACTCCGTTTTCTCCTTCAATATTTATGCTCCTGTTATTGAAGTTGGACATCTTTCTATTGATGATTCCTTCGCTGGAAACGGAAACGGTTGTCTCGACCCTGGAGAGATGGCCAATATATATATCACCACATTAAACACCGGGCATTGTGACGCAACCAGCTGTATGAGTTACCTGGAAACAAACCACGAAAATGTAACAATTGAAAATCCGGTTTATGAAATTGGAACACTCAACCAGGAAGATGCCACACAAGCCGTTTTCACAGTAATCGTTGATCCTGCTGCAAGTTTTGGCACTACAGTTGATTTTGCTTATCAGGTAATATCTGAACCCTACGAGGCAGAAAAAACATTTACTGAAAAAATTGGGATTATCATCGAGGACTTTGAAACCGGCAATTTTGAGGCGTTCGACTGGACATTTGGCGGCGATGCTGACTGGACCATTTCTGAAATAGAAGCTTTTTCAGGCATTTTTTCTGCAAAATCAGGTACAATAAGTGACCAGAACACTACTACCTTGCAAATTATTTTTGATGTAGTTAACGAT
>CBDUSM010000251.1:0-3090 GCA_965369825.1 uncultured Bacteroidales bacterium | reverse complement strand
AATCACTAAGCACAGGGTTTCGTTTCTCTTCACCCCGTGCTATTACATTAAGGAGCGTTGCCCCTTGAAAATTTAGACAGCACATCAAAATGAAATTTAAGCAGAAAAGAAGAGTGCGGTGTGAGTAGCAATAAATTATTTACCTTTGTAAAAAAAAGCAAAAATTAAACCTTAAATACAAAAACCATGTGCGATACCTGTGGATGCGGGCAACCTGACAGTGTTAAATTTACTATTCCCGGGGAAGAATTAAAACCGGGTGAACATACCCATTCTCATTCCCATACGCATACGCATGGTGATCATGATCACACGCACGGACATGATCATATTCACAGTCATGATTATCCTCATACCCATGACCATACAAATCATCACACGCATCATCATGAAGGATCAACGCACGATCATTCGCACGAGAAAGAGTTAAAAGTAGAAATTGATATCTTACAAAAAAACAACCTGTTAGCGGAACGAAACAGGGGTTATTTTGAAGCAAGGAACATCTTTACTTTAAACCTGGTTAGCTCGCCCGGGTCGGGTAAGACCAGCCTGTTGGAAAAGACCATCCACGAGCTTGGAAAAGAGCTCTCCTTTTTCATCATAGAAGGTGATCAGCAAACCATGAATGATGCCAATCGTATTCAGGAGGCAGGGGCACCGGTTGTTCAGATCAATACCGGTAACGGCTGTCATCTCGATGCAGAGATGATCAACAAGGCCATAAAAAAATTAGATGTCACTGATCGAGCAGTGTTGTTCATCGAGAATGTTGGCAACCTGGTATGCCCTGCCATGTTCGACCTGGGCGAATCAAAGCGCATTGTAATTATAAGTGTAACCGAGGGAGATGATAAACCAATTAAATACCCTACCATGTTTCAGTCATCAGATATTTGCATCATTAATAAAACAGATCTCCTCCCCTACGTTGATTTTGATGTCGAGAAAGCCAAAGAATATGCGCTAAGAGTAAATCCTCACATGACTTTTCTTGAATTATCTGTTAAGACCGGCGAAGGCATGGAAACATGGTTTGAATGGCTTCGCGGCTCATTATCCTAAATTATTTTTTAACAATACTTGTTTTTATCAATTGGTGGTTCTACATTTGCGCTGTTAATCATTTAACAAGACCCAAATAATAATTCTCAAAATGAAAATGTTACCTGAGAAAACTGTTGAACGACTGAGTCAATACAGAAGAGCATTAATGCTTTGCAGCGCTAAAGAAAAGCAACACATCTATTCTCATGAATTAGCTAACTTATTGCATATCACCCCTGTCCAGGTAAGACGCGACATAATGTTGATCGGTTATTCCGGAACATTGAGAAAAGGCTATGCTGTGAATGAGCTCATTGGTCTGATTGGAAAAATCCTTGATTCAGAGGAAGGATTGAACGTTTGTGTTGTTGGCATCGGAAATCTGGGTCGTGCTTTGGTTAAATACTTTAAAGGAAAAAGAACCAGGTTATCAATCGTTGCTGCTTTTGATAACAATCCTGAAAAAATTGGAAAAGATTATAAAAAAGTACTTTGCTATCCTGTTGATCAATTGTCAAAAATTGTAAAAGAAGAAAATATTTCAATAGCTATTTTGACTGTTCCCCGGCAGGTAGCAGCACAGGTTGCCGGAACCATAGTTGATGCCGGCATCAAAGGAATCATTAATTACGCTCCAATATCAATAAATGTTCCTGATGATGTTTACCTTGGTGAATATGATATGACAACTTCACTGGAAAAAGCTGCTTATTTTGTAAAAATGAGTTAACTTTTGGCCAACAAATTAGTTAGATCCGCCAAAAATATTAATAGTTCCTTTAAACTCATCCACACTAAAGTAGCCGGTGCATCTTAAAATATAATAATAGGTTGCATCTGACAAATTTCTGCCATCCCATTCGCCACTTATATAACCATTCTTTTCATACACACTCTTGCCCCAGCGATTAAACACAATAAGCGTATTGGTTATATATTTATCAAGATCAACAATCACAAATGTATCATTTATGCCATCTCCATTAGGAGTAAAAACATTGGGAATTATTAATTCAACTTCTTTTACATCAACATCCTGAAAGAGCGAATCAACACAACCATTCTCTGCTACAACCTGTAGCATTACCGGGTACAGGTCAACAGCTGAAAAAGTATGCGTTGGATTTTGAGCAATATCAGTGGCGCCATCAGCAAAATCCCAGAACCAGGTGGAAGCACTATCCGATTCTCCCAAAAATTCAACAACCGGATTTTGAATATAAACCTCCTCAGGGATCCAACTGAATTCTATTTCAGGCAGCGCTTTGGCTTCTACTTCAAAATCATCTTCTATCTTGCACATAACAGAATCAATCACCACAATCTCATATTCGATACTGTCGGTAAGTCCCAATGCCAGAGTATCACCCTGAAGGAACCGAATTCTTTCATCCCATTCTATAACATAAGGAGATGATCCGCCGGAAACAACAGCCAACATTTTGGCTTTATCTTCGCCCGGGCATCCTATATCGATTTGTGTCAATGTTAGCACAATCTCCGGGTTAACCGAAACAACAATAGTGTCAGAACACGAATTGATGCCATCACTAACAGTAACATAATAACTGGTTGTATCCTTTGGAGAAACAGCAATAGCAGGAAGAGTGTCCTCAGTACTCCAGTAATAATCATATTCAAAAATAGACCCGCTGTGGTATAAGGCCTGAATCTCAGCTGAGTCAAAAGAGCAATTATAAACACTTATATCATCGAGTCGGCCCACAAAATAAGATGAGTCGCTTTGTATACTGTCACTCCGGCCAAAAAACATCAACTTTTGTGAAAGGGTTAATGGTGCATCAAAATAATATTGCCCATCTAACTGCCCGTCAATCCATATTTCATGATTGTTATCATTTTTATTATACACCGCGTAATAATGATGCCACTCTTCAAAAGAAGGTTTGCTTTCTGTATCAAAATAAAAATTTTCAGGAGAACCTGCACCAGCAAAATGATCCACTCTCAGTTTTACCACTGTATTGGAGTTAATGAATTCATTTTGTTTCCCATGAATAAATCCACTTACTCTTCCAATGT
>CBDUSM010000250.1:0-3092 GCA_965369825.1 uncultured Bacteroidales bacterium | reverse complement strand
TTCAGCATTTGCTTCGAGTTACACCTCTGTGAACTGGACTTCAGGTGGTGATGGAGTTTTTGATGACCTGACCTCAATTAATCCAACATACTTTCCTGCTGATTCAGATATTCAAAACGGAATGGTTACGCTTACCATTAATGCACTACCAATAGGCCCATGTGCTCAACCAGCAATTGATTACATGCTTTTGACCATCACACATTTGCCTGTTTCTCCTGTGTCATTATTAGTTGACAGGAATAATATATGCGTTGGTGATCCGGGTACTATTTCCCTTTCTGCCCAAGGTGGGAGTGGAGATATTTTGAACTGGTACATAGATGATTGTGGGGCTGTATTTATTGGAAGTGGCGATATTATCGTTTTACCGGCCCCTTTTGCTTCTACAACATATTATGCAAGGTGGGAAAATGAATGTGGAATCTCGGCATGCAACTCATTAACAGTAAATATAATTGAACTTCCTACAGTTGATGCGGGGCCGGATCAATTGATTCAGTTTGGAGATTCAACAACACTGCAAGGTTCAGCATCCGGCAATGGATATGATTTGATTTCCTTTTCTTGGGTGCCGGGCTCAGGTTTAAGCGATCCCTTGATATTAATGCCTTCTGCCAGCCCTGATACAACAACTGATTATACCTTAACAGTTACAAATGAATTTGGTTGTTATGCATCCGACATGGCGGGCATTACAGTTGTTCCACCAGGGTGGGGAGTCATTGAAACTCCTGTTTTGCACATCATTTCTATACCTTTATCTGCAAATCCTAACATCGATGGGGAGCCAATATTGGCAGGCGATTTTATAGGTGTTTTCTATGAAGAGAATGGAGAAGCTATATGCGGAGGATTGGAAGTGTGGAATGGCCAGGAAAGTATTGCAGTGATAGCTTTTGGAGACGATCCGTCAACGACAGATAAGGATGGGTTCAGTACAGGTGAAGACCTGGTATGGAAAATCTATTCATGGAGTGAAATGACAGCGTTTGAATCTGTGGCTGAATATGACCAAACACTTCCAAATTATGATGGGAAATTCGTACCTGATGGGCTCTCCTCGTTGATTTCATTATCAGCTTCTTCCGGCGCAGTAGTGCATGCAATAACTATTCCTGAAGGATGGGGTGCTATTTCAAGTTATGTTGATCCGGAAAACGATTCTGTTGAAGTGATATTCTCCCCAATTTTAGAAGACTTGGTAATCCTTCAGGATATGGCATATGTCTATTGGCCTCAATATGGAATAAACACTATTGGAGAGTGGGATACACATACAGGCTATAAAATTAAAATGGATAATGAGGCAATCTTATTAATGACTGGCGAGGAGGTACTTAATAAAACGCTATACCTTGAAGCTGGGTGGAGTCTGATGCCGGTTTTGAGTATTATTCCGGTTGCTTCTGCTGATATTTTTGGCCCCATTGGTGATACACTCGTAATAGTTAAAGAAGTTGCGGGAAATAAAGTCTATTGGCCTCAATTTGGCATAACTTCGCTGGATTACCTGATTCCCGGTAAAGGATATATGATCAATGTGACTTATGACTGTTCGATAGTATTTCCGGAAAGTGATGCAGGTATGACCAATATCCCTCCTGATATTAATGATGATGAATTGAATAATCCATGGAATGTAATTTCTAAAACGCCTAATTCTCATGCTATTGCGTTAGATAATAAAGCGTTTGGTAATGTAATATATCAAGAAGATATAATTGGGGTTTTCGGAGCTAATGGTTTATGTTATGGTTTAGCAGCCATATCGGCGACAGACGAGAATGCAGTTCTTATGGCATATGCTGATGATGCTTCAACTGAACGCCCAGACGGTTTCATCGAAGGAGAATCCATGAGTTTTAAGCTTTTCAGGCCTTCTACCGGGGAAACGATTGATTTGGAAGTAGTTTTTAATGAAATCCTTCCACATACCGGATATTTTGCATTCAATGGTATTTCGGCTATCACTAGTTTTCAGGAAGCGACCTTTAGCCTAGAGGAAAAAAATATATCTTTAGACTTTTTGATCTATCCGAATCCAGCAACTAAGAATATCTATATCATGCCAACCGGATCAACATCATATCCCTTTATGGTTTCTATTATTGATATGAAAGGAAAGGTGATGTTTGAGGAAAGATTTGAACATGATGAAATTTCGGAAATTGAGGTGAAAGCATTTCCAAACGGTATCTATGTGATAAAAATATCTAATAAAAATATATTAAGATATGAGAAATTTATAAAAAGATAATCGATTAATAATGTTGTTTTATTTATTTATTCTAATAATTCAAGTAGTGTTTTATAAATTCTTGTAAATAAGGAAGATATAATTTATTATATAAAGTATTAATTTGACAGAAAGATAAGATATATTTTAGATTCAATGAATATAAATCTTGAAAAAGTAGTTGACCTGTTTCTCTTGAAATACGGAATATCAACTGATCCCATTAATATATATTTTGCTCCTGGCCGGGTAAATCTTATTGGCGAACATACAGATTATAATGATGGAGTTGTATTGCCTTGTGCTATTAATTTTGGAACTTTTCTTTTAGCCCGGTTAAATCACACAAACAGGATCAGGCTGGCAACAACTAATTTTAAATATTCTACAACTGTTATCATCGACAATACTATCCAACCTCACTCAAATGAATGGGTGAATTATCCACTGGGTGTTTTTAATGAATTTTTAAAAGTGCCTGTTTCAATACCTGGCCTTGACTTGCTGTACTCCGGTAATATCCCGAATGGAGCGGGCTTGTCATCTTCAGCATCTATCGAAATGGTTACTGCTTTTGCGATTAACAATATCATTGACTTCAATCTTGGTATGATCGATTTAATTAAAATTTCAAGAAGAGCAGAAAACCTTTTTGTTGGAGTAAATTGCGGCATCATGGATCAGTTTGCGGTTGGGGCCGGACAACGGGATCATGCAATTTTGTTAGATTGTAAGACACTGGAGTATGAGCTGGTAACGTTACCCTTTACAGATTACAGGTTGATAATAGCCAATACCAATAAAAAAAGAAAATTATTAGATTCAAAATATAACGAACGTGTGGCTGAGTGTA
>CBDUSM010000249.1:0-3096 GCA_965369825.1 uncultured Bacteroidales bacterium | reverse complement strand
TCGTTGATATAGGTCACCATGATGTTACATGGATGATTTCTGACCAACCGCTCCATCTCTTCAGCCTGCTTTACACATTCAGCCCATTGATTTGTCCGCAATCCACCAAACAGGGGAAGGTCGGTTTGGGTCATCAAACCCAATTTATCACAATACTCATAAATCTCCGCCTGAACCGGGCGCTGGGTGAGTCGCAAGAAATTCATATTACAAATTTTTGCCAGCAGTATATCGTCACGCAACTGGTTCCAGTCTTTTTTGAAAACATCCTGCTGTAAAAAACCCATTGTATTGGCGCCCCTAAGCCTTATTTTCTTGCCGTTCAGGTACATCATTCCCTTTGGAACATTCAAAGTGTCCATTGTAAACGATCGCATCCCGAATTGGGTAGCATAAGTGTCAGTCAATTTTCCTTCTTCGTCATATAACCTGATCTGTAATTGGTATAGCCAGGGTGTTTTACTATTCCAAAGCCGGAGGTCATTAATGTTAACGGTGGTTTTCAAGAAATTTACACCATGCCCCATTTTCAATCTTCTTTCTTCCCAGTCCGCAGGTTTGGCAAGATCACCTACCCCTGGTATATACGTTGTTCTGGGGATGTACTCCTGACCCTCAAATATCGTATCCTTGAAATTCTGACCATAAACTGACAATTCAAGCCTGATGTCCTTCAAATCATCATTATAATTATTGACTTCAAGCCACACTTCTGCCTTCTCTTTATCAGGCTGGGGTCTGATAAACACATCATTGATATGAAGGGGATCACGGGCTTCAATATAGCAGTCCTGGCAAATTCCCATACCAGGCGGGCAATGATGCCAGCCTGTTTCAGGATTATCATAGCCAAGACCTGATGCTGCATATATTTTATTGCCAACCACATGGTTTCCGTTTTTATCCTTCCCCCCTGTTGTTGTAAAATCATTCTCCACCTTAACTACCAGAAAGTTATCACCTTCATTAACATATTTGGATATCTCAAATTCAAACGGGGCAAAAAAGCCCTCATGCGAACCTATGTAATATCCGTTTACAAATATATGCGCCTTGTAATCCACTCCTTTGAAACAGGCAAAAAGGCTTCCATGACCGAGCATTTTCCTGTTTATACTAAATTGTTTATAATAATAGGTAACAGCCCTGCCAAGAGGTGAACCAAAGTGCGGGATAGAAATCTCCTCCCATTGTCCTTTTCCATCGAGCACATTCCTGAAATCTTTTCTGTCATTGTCTGTTTCTTCCCGCCATAAAAACTTTTTTAATTCAATCCTGTTGCGTGTTTTTCCCATTTCAGGTGCATAATCTGCCATAAACGGTTCATATTCCTTCCGCATATTCTCCAGTTCCCGGTACAGATCTTCGCCGGTATTCATATTCTTTACCGGCTCAAAAACTGCATTCCGGTCATGCTTTACCGGCAAACATATTTCAGGCAATGGAACAGGCATTTTCTCTTCAAGCAAATGCAGACGCAATGCCTGTGCCTTGCTTCCAATTTGGGCATAGCGGTCAGGTACCGCTTTTTTTTGTTGTGCTTGTAATTGAGCAAATAAAACTGATAATCCAATAATTAAGAAAAGTTTTGCTTTTCGCATGATTTAAATTTAGTTTTTTAAAATTAAATTAATCCAGATGAAAGACTTCCTCCATATTGGACCACCATTCTCCTTCTTCGCTATTATCAATTGGTACCTGGCAAGGCTTGCAAACCTCCCACCATTTTTGGGTTATTGGGTCTGCAGCCATATTAGCCATATCGGCAGTAAAATCATTCCCGATGTACTCGAAATAGCTAAAAAGTGTATTGTCTTTTAAATAAATTGAATAATTCCGGATATTGCATTCAGTTATCTTATTTAGTACTTCCGGCCAAACATCTGCATGTAATTTTTTATATTCTTCAATTTTTTCCGGTTTTACTTTTATGATCATTCCGTAACGTTTCATGACTATTATACTTTTAGGGATTATTTATATTTCTTCATCGAAAGCACCCAGTTGAAGAGGATATTTCCCATACTCCCTTACTAAGTTAACAATGTAATCATAGGTATGCCCTGACACGCCACTTGAAACAGAATGGTCAGACTGGAATATAAATCCACCCCCTTTTGCTGCATTTAGTTTCCTCAATACTTCATGACGGATCAACTTCTTGTCGCCGGTTTCCCAAACCTGAATATTACTATTCCCGCAAAAACCAATTTGGTTTCCAAATTTACGTTTTAGTTCAACCGCATCCATATTGGCTTTAACTTCAAGAGGATTATAAGAATCAACGCCTATTTCAATAAAATCCTCAAAAATCAAATGTACATTTCCGCAACCATGATAAATGACCGGTAATTCGTGCTGATGGCATACTTCTATCATAGCTTTTACCCAGGGTTTAAAATAAGTTCTCCAGTACCCGGGATCAAATAACATAGTTTGACTGTAGGCAACATCCCCCCATATAACCATCCCATCCAACAGGCCGTCAGCAGCTTTAACCTGAGCTTTTGTACAATCAAGGTAAAATTGACCGATCCTGTTAATACATTCTCCTAACCTGTCAGGATACATACCCATCCATAAAAGCGTATTTTCTTGTCCGATCAGACGTGTTAAACACTCAGAACTTTCAATTATGCTTCCAAAAACGGGAAAATCTTTATGCAGCTTCTCTACAGTTTCTATCCAGGGAGGTGAGTTTCGTTCAAAACCATCACCTACACCCGCAATCTGATTATCGCCAGCCTCAAAATAGCGTGACCTGTCATAAGGATCGTCAAATTCAAATGCTTCTAACTTTTCAATTGTATCGGTATCCCAGGCAATAAATTCGGGCATAGGGAAATCAAATATTTTCCGCATGGTAGTCCTGAATCCCGTTTTAACAACTACCTCTGTTTCATCTTCTTTAAGCATCTCAAACGACTGAATCTTCGGATCCATATTCGGGGTTGTAACAATCCAATCGAGGTCGTAATAATAATAAGGGTTTGCATCATCAGGAAGGTTTAGTTCTTTTTTCCACCGTTTAACAAAACTTCCCCAAAAGAAATCGCTTATTGGAACCATGTCGGCTTCCTCATGATTTAAAGTTTT
>CBDUSM010000248.1:0-3149 GCA_965369825.1 uncultured Bacteroidales bacterium | reverse complement strand
CTTAATATCTCCAAGCGGATAGTACGGGAACATATTTTCTACCATCCAGTTATTAGATTCTACAGGTTTCATTTTCCATCCTGAGTTACAGTTAGATACAATCTCAACAAAGCAAATTCCCGCTTTCTTATCTCTTTGAATCTCAAAAGCTTTTTTGATCGCTCTTTTGGCTTTTCTCACATGAGCCGGTTTATGAACTGCTTGCCTTGTTACAAAATAAGTTCCCGGGAGCTTGGCCACAAGTTCGGTAATTTTCAGCGGGTTCCCCATCAGCTTAACATCTCTTCCATAAGGTGAGGTAGATGATTTCATACCAGGCAAGGTAGTTGGTGCCATCTGTCCGCCGGTCATTCCGTAAATGCCGTTATTTATAAATATTATGGTGAAGTTTTCACCCCTGTTACATGCATGGATCGTTTCGGCTGTTCCAATGGCTGCAAGGTCACCATCGCCCTGGTAAGTGAAAATAATTTTATCCGGCCATGTCCTTTTTATTCCTGTTGCTACTGCAGGCGCTCTTCCATGTGAAGCCTGCTGCATATCTATATTCATAAATTCATAAGCCAGAACTGAGCAGCCAACCGGGGCTATACCAATAGTATCCTCTCTCAAACCAAGTTCCTCAATTACCTCCATAATGATACGGTGTGCTGTTCCATGGCCACAACCGGGGCAATAACTGAGTGCCTTATCGGTCATCAGTTCCGTTTTTTTATAGACGAGGTTCATGGGTTTAATAATATCCATTAATTCTATTTCGGTCATGATTTAGTCTCCTAAAAGTTTTTGTTCAATAATTCCTAATACTTCATCAGGAGTATATATCATTCCTCCCATACGGCCATAATGAATAACCTTTACTTTTCCTTCCACAGCAAGCCTGACATCTTCGATCAACTGTCCGGCGCTAAGTTCGAGTGACAATATCCCTTTTACCTGGTTTGCCAGTTGCATGATTTGTTTCGCTGGAAAAGGATATAGAGTGATAGGGCGGAGCAATCCAATTTTTAAACCTTTTTCCCTGGCCAGGAGAAGTGTTTTCTGGGCGATTCTGGCACTTGATCCATAAGCAACGATTAGTATTTCTGCGTCATCACAATCGATCATCTCAAATCTCACCTCTTCTTCTTCAATTTTTCTGTACTTTTTTTGAAGTTTTTGGTTATGCCTCTCGTGTCGGGCGGGGTCGAGGTCCAGTGATGTAATAATATTTCTTTCTCTCGTTGTTGGTTTCCCTATTGTAGCCCATGGGGCTATTTCTTTAATTTCTTCCGAAGTCCACCTTGGAATTTGTTCGTCCAGATAAACCTTTTCCATCATTTGCCCTATGACGCCATCGGAGAGGATCATAACAGGATTTCGATATTTAAAAGCAAGGTCAAATCCCTGTTTAACGAAATCAGCCATTTCCTGAACGGAAGCAGGTGCTAAAACAATCAAATGATAATCACCATGCCCTCCTCCTTTTGTTGCCTGAAAATAATCGGCCTGGGAAGGTTGTATTGTTCCCAAACCGGGCCCTCCTCTAACAACATTTGCTACAACACAGGGTAGTTCGGCCCCAGCCATGTACGACAACCCTTCCATCATTAAACTGACCCCGGGGCTGGACGAGGTGGTCATCGCTTTCTTTCCTGCTCCGGCAGCACCGTATACCATATTGATGGAAGCCAATTCACTTTCAGCTTGTAAAACAACCATGCCGGTTCTTTCTTCCGGTCTTTCAGCCATAAGGTATTCGATTACTTCTGACTGAGGAGTGATCGGATACCCAAAATAAGCATCCACACCAGCTCGTATGGCAGCTTCAGCAATAGCTTCATTGCCTTTCATTAATTTTAACTCTCCCATAATGAAGAATATTTTTTTGTATCAAGTCTGTTTATATCTTTATTCTGTAAACCGTGATCACACCATCGGGGCATACAATTGCACAGTTTGTGCAGCCGGTACATGCGTCATGATTCTCAGGGTATGCATAGTGGTATCCTTTGCCATTCACTTCCTCAGCCATCGATATGACTGAAGTTGGACATGCGTCGATACAAACTTCGCACCCTTTACATTTCTCTGTATCAATAATAATAGCTCCTTTGACTTTGGCCATCTCAAAAATGTTTAATAAGTCAATTGTAAAAAAAATACATAAAGTACAATGAATGAGCCTCTTGGAAAGGCGATCGGTTTTTGGTTCACTTGTCCTAAATGTGAAACGCAAAAATAAAAAAAATAATTCAAATTAAATTCAAATCCACACAATATTTTGTAATAATTTGTTTTCTAGTATCCCTCTTTCCTTTATACCCTGCAACCTTGCTCCGTGACACAATGCAACTTATTGCATAATAAATATTGCGTGGTTCCATAATAATTTGTATATTTCGTATATTTATTATAAACTACGTAATTCAATAAGAGGAGGTGAGTGGAACCGTTTTGTTGAAATAGGTATCATTAATTTCGGTTAATATGATGAAGAAATTTGATTTTTTATTAGGGAACTGGATCCTCGAATATATAGTTCCAAAGAGTGCGTTCAGTGAAGCAGCAACAGGTTCCGGGGAAGGAAGCATCAAAAGAGGGCTTGATAACAAATATGTTTTTTTTGATTACTCAGCATCTATGAAGCAACTTGCCATTTCATAAATGGTGAAGTTTTGTTTTTGAAGTGGCATGATACATCGATAGTCCAGACTTTCAAAAAAGAAGGTACGAATAGAGTGGTTTTGAGATAAGATATTAATATAAATCGCCAGAAACTAATCGACAGGATGCTGTTCTTGGAATTTTTTTAGCCTGTATTCCAGATCAGGGAATTGATTTCTTTTTACTAAAGAAACGCAAGCTCTGATTCCTTCGGTGCGTTCACTGCCCGTAATGGCTAATGAGATGGCACTGATGCCGTAATAAAGAAACTCTTCAAGCAGCTCTACCCCTGTCATACCGGGATAGGCAATGGTAAAATAAAACCCATGTGCAATAGGGTCTTCTTCATCCATATCGTAAACGATATGAAATCCATTTTCTGTAAAAAGCCTTTTCATGATCTCAGCTTTTTTACCGTACTCTTTTACCTCACTTAAAATGTTGAATTCTCCATCATTAGCCGCTTTTAACATTGCAGCGAGTGCATATTGCGGGGAGTGGGC
>CBDUSM010000247.1:0-3161 GCA_965369825.1 uncultured Bacteroidales bacterium | reverse complement strand
GGAGAAGCTCCAAATTCTGTGACAGAAACACTAATTATTCCATAACCATCAGCAAGAGGCTCATCATGCATCTTCGTACTAGTTAAATAACCCTGGGAATTTGTTTGTGACCCAAACGCGAATGATAACAGTCCAATAATTACCAGCAACTGAACCTTATTAATAAAGTGTTTCATCGTTTAATGGTTTGGCAATAGAATATTAAGTTGTTCAAATAGCCTATATAGAAGAAGATAGAATATTTTGTTTTATTATTCATAATGCGAATCAAGGGTTGAACCCCTATCGGGGTTCTTGTTGGCATTGCTTGATTATCTACGGGTTACACCCGTAGTTATTCATGTTATATCCGCCTCAGGCGGATAAAATTGTCCGAAGGACAATAATGTGAATAGCCCCGTGCGAAGCTCGGGGTTAACAATATACGTTCCAAAAACAACCCCGAAGTGGGTTGAACCTATGAAACAATTACTAACTATCAATATAATCCAACCCTTGATTCATGTTAATAACAACGCGCATACAAATATACAAAAATAATATATCAAAAGCAATTGCATGTCTTGATTTTGACGCGATTTTTTGATTGAAGTTCTGTATTCCTTGATATCAGATAAATGAAAAGCGAAAAACGAAAAGCGAAAAGAGAAAAACGAAAGGCGAAAAACGAAAAGCGAAAGACAATGAGGTAATCCGTTAATCAATAGTGATTGCCCCATTACTTATAGGAATGGTGATTACCACCCCTGTACGCGCCTTTTGTCCTTTGTTAAAAGCAGTTACAAAATCAACCCTGAAAATTTTGAAAATGTTTTTAATACCTGCATTGATCTCAACATAATCATAATCAATATCTTTATTAAAATAACGGACACCTGCTACGGCCCTCCACTTGGTTCTTCGTAATAATGGGAGCTTATTAAAAATGAATCCATTAAAATGGTGTTCATAATAAGCTTCCAAAAACGTTTTATTTGTACTATACAGGTAATAATCAAGTAGTTGGTATGCTCCTGAATTGGGATTGGTAATAATCGTCCTGTTGCCATCGAAATGATGAAAATCCATAAATTCCATATTCCGGTTATTAAAGAAAGTACCGAATTGGCCATAATAATGCCCTTCTCCTATCAACCCAAATTTTAACTCACCTCTAAAACCTATACGCACCATGTCGTAGTTTACATCACTGCCAAAAATCCCGGAGATCCCTTTCTCATACGACAATATCAGGTCCGGGTATTTTGAGCCCAGGATAACTTTTTGCGGTACGGATATATATTTTTGATTGATTACGAATTTGAATGATGCAGAAAAAACAAAAGCCTGGTTTCGCTCAAAAGCAGGGGTGAAATCACCCGGGTCTTGTGGATTATTACTGGTGTAATCACGGGAGGAGTAACTCACCCATTTGTAATTTGTGGTATTCACGAGTGGTTTTCGATCGGCATACTCTAAACCAGCGGTTAGATAGATGCCATTGGTTAGCTCCGAATAATGTTTTGCTTTAAAAAATATTTTTTCATAGATCTTCATGTAATTGTTCTCATCCAGCAAGGTATATAATGAGTTGAGGAATGGAGAGATTGGATTATTGGCATTATACTGCACGGGCTTAATACCGGCCGACAAGGTCAGGTTGGCGAATTTAGCCGGATTATAGAAATAGTTGGAAGTGATATTATAGCTCCATCTTTTATTTGAAAATCCATAGCCAAACGCATGATTTACCGATATTCTTTTCCTGTCCGAAAATCTTCTTGCATATCCCATATTCAGCCGGATATTCCAGCCTTGAACCGTATTGAATTGGACGGTTGAAACAGGCGATCCAATGCTAAAACTTGTACTGTCACGTCCTCTGTAATAATTATATCCCCATATCAAATCCTCCCATTTGAATTTATTCCTGCTTTTATCGAGTGAGTCAAGGTATTTTTTTGATTGATATACAGCCTGCAGGCTATCCTCTTTTCTGTAATTTTTTATCTCCACTGATGTCAATGGAATAGGTCGATTTTGCTCCCAGTACATCGAATCTTTTTTATTAGCATCAGGATCTACATTAATTATTTCATTTTTAAAGAATTCTTCATCGAAGTCATTGTTAAAGATATAATTGGTGTTTTGTGAGTGAAACAGCCCGTTGCCGGCAAACTTTTTTCCGAAGAAATTGAGGGAAAAATAAAATTGAAACTTTCGCGTGAGCGTCATCCAAATGCTATCTTCCACAGGAACCCTTGTTTTGATGATCCGGATTGAATCAATAAAATCAATTTGGGCATCATGACCTATCGCAAGGTCAACGCTATGGATAGTCCATAAATCCTCAATGATATATATTGATCCTTTAAACACAGGATCAATCTTTCGTTTTGGGATTACACTTATTTTGTTAATCAGGTGATCACCATCAAGAAATGTACCTTCAAGTCTGTATTTATAGTAGAACAAAGCATTGTTTGCGATAGGGGATATATAGCCTCTTTGATTACGGTCGATGGGAACATTGATCTTGTTTTTATAAAAATTCATCATAAAGAAGGAGACGAAATTGATACTGAAGCCTTTGTCGTCACCACTCACTTTAGAAGAAACCATCTCCTCTTTTATTTGATCAGGTTGTTGAAAACTGATGATCGATTCAGATTCAGATAGGTAAAACATCCCAAGGATTGAATCATTTTCTGTATTAAGTGAATCGCCAAACATCACTTCCGGGGCATCGGTCATCTCAAAGATCCCTTTGGTATAAACATCACAAACATAATTATCAACCTGTTGAAGATGATATTTGCGCATTTTTATGGCATTACGGATAACACGGTATGCCGGGTCTTCTGCAGAAGCACTTATCACAACTTCCGTTAGCGTAATATTATCAGTTTGCAGTTTTATGTTCAGGATAAGAGCTTCATGAGAAATTTGAATAGATTCAATATGTTTCTTGTACCCAACATATTGAAATACCAGCTCATAATTACCCTCTGGTAAATTTAGTTCAAAAACACCTTCCGGATTTGTGGCAGTTCCTATTGTTGAACCCTTAACAAACACCGTGGCAAAAGGTAATGGTTGGTCATCCATATCAGTAACAAGGCCCTTAACGGTTCCTGCATCCACATCAAACTTGAAAAAAGTTAGAAATATCCATAGGAGGG
>CBDUSM010000246.1:0-3180 GCA_965369825.1 uncultured Bacteroidales bacterium | reverse complement strand
CAGTAAGATTAAGATTACAGAGACATGGTAAAAAAGGCAGGCCTTTTTATCATATTGTCGCTGCGGATGGTCGTGCACCACGAGACGGGAAACTCATTGAAAAAATTGGGACATATAACCCTGTTACAAATCCTGCAGAAGTGGTTCTTGACGTTGACAAAGCAGTGAATTGGCTGCGTAAAGGAGCCCAACCTTCGGATACAGTCAGATCGATTCTTTCATATAAAGGCGTTCTTTACCGTAACCACTTACTTAAAGGTGTAGATAAAGGAGCACTTACACAGGAACAGGCTGATGCCAGGTACAATGTATGGCTTGAACAAAAAGAAGCTAAACATGAAACTAAAATCAAAGAGGCAAATCTAAGCATCAAAGAGTTGGAAAAGAAGCACCTCGAAGAAGAAACGAAAATAAAAGAAGCCAGAGCTGCAGCTATCGCTAAAAGGAAAAAGGAAAAATTAGAAGAACTTGTTACTGAAATAGCTGAAGCTGGCACCGAAGAGACTGAAACTGAAGAGATTGAAGTCAGGACACCGGAAGGCCCACCAAAAGAAAAAGCAAAAACAGAGCCAGAAGCAGAAGTCAAGACCGAAGAACCTGCTGCTGAAGAAAAAACGGAAAAATCAGCTCCAGAAGGGAAAACAGAAGAACCTGTCGCTGAAGTAAAAGCAGAAAAACCTGTTGCCGTGGAACCTGTCGCTGAAGTAAAAGCAGAAAAACCTGTTGCCGTGGAACCTGTGGCTGAAAAAAAAGCTGAAGAACCTAAAAAAGAAACACCAGAAGAAAAAAAAGATAAATAATATCAAATATCTTTTATCTGATATCTTTTATCTGATATCTGGCACCTCCTATCCGTATGGACAAAAAGGATTGTATTTACCTTGGCCATATTCGAAAAACCTTTGGATATAAAGGCGAACTTACGATTTTTGTAAAAACTCCGATTGGTAATGAATTGGAGGATATTGACTTTTTATTCATCGATATAGATGAGGAGATTGTTCCCTTTTACATTGAAAATTTAACTTTCAGAGACGATAACATAGCCCTGGTTAAGTTTCAGGATATTGACAACACAGACCTGGCAAAACAATTTGTCAACCATGACCTTTTTGTATCAAAAAAGGACTTAAAATCCGCTCCTGATCATCCACTTAATTTTATGGAGGTTATTGGTTTTGATGTGAAAGACAAAACCCAGGGCCAGATTGGAAAGGTTGAAGAGATTATCGACAACGGTGAGCAATATCTGATAAAGGTTACCAGGACTAAAACAGAAATTTTCATTCCTTTTGTTGAAGAAATTATTGATAAAATTGATAATAAAGGTAAGGTTATATTTATCGATGCTCCGGTTGGGCTGATTGACCTTAACATGTAACTGCCAGGTGTAACACCTGGCAGTCATTCCCGGACACCTGCCAGCGCATTTAAACCTCACCCATTGTATAATATCATTTCCTGAGGATGCGATCAATCGGGTTTGATATAACCGCTTTCATTTAACAAAGTCCAGCCCAATAGCCAGTTATATGTATAGAAAGCCCCTTTAAATTGCACGTTTTCAAACCAGGTATCCTGGTATGGTGCAAGCTGATTATGAATATCTCCCCTGGGTATGGGGTCAATAGTGCTTTCTGTTATTTCAATTTCGGGATCCTGGATCATATTTAAGGATAGAGAGAAGTAAGCTGAGAAAGTTTCGGATTGTGAGGTGATATCTGTTCCAGACGCAGCAGCGATCATGAAAACACTATCTGGCATATCATCAGCAACATCATAAAAAATATTGTTTTTTATTTCCAAATTACCATTCTCAAATTGTTTGTACGAATCATCACTATTCTCAATATATTCAATATAAACTCCATATGATTGATTAATAACTATAGAATTGGCAATCACTCCACCTGCATTTCTATCGAATAACATAGCCTTCCTCCCTGAAAGAAGCCCGCTACCAATAAGTGTCGCATTAAAGATTTTTGGCATTGAATAAGGGATACCAATTATGGGGTCAATCCCACCGTTGCATTCAATTAGCTTATCACCATAGGATGGCTCCTGAACTGCAAACCAAAATTGTCCCATACCTCTATATCCCATATCATAATCAAATGCATCATCTCCACAAAAAGCAGCCACGAGGTATGAACAATTAACATTACCGCCAAAAAACTCAAACCCATCATCAGCAATCGAAATTACTTCAATATGGTGAATAATGGTTTTGCTTCCTACCCCACCCAGAGTCAATCCATTTATTTCATTTCCTTCACCTATATTCGTCCCTCCATGTCGAATGGAAACATATATAAATTCACCCGAATTATCTTCATCATCAAACCCTCCGTATAATCCTCTTGGTTCGGTAAGGGGAATTCCTTCAATATGGGCTTCTCCTGCAGACAGGTTCAGACGGGCATTCCCCAGAATTATCACGCCGCCCCATAAACCCCTGGCATACAAAGGAACAGAACCGTCAAGGTCGTCTCCTTCAACAGTAAATATTATTGGTTCAGAAGATGTGCCTTTGGCCAAAATTTTACCTCCTTTGGCAACAATCAGTGCAGAGGCTCCTGATCCTTGCCCGATTTTTGCATGAATAATTGTTCCAGGTTCAATAGTAAGTGTTTGGCCATCATTTACAAACACAAAGCCTTCAAGCAAATAAGTCTTGTCATTTGTCCAGGTTGTGGTGCCTGTTCCCCAGCCATTATCCCTGATAATTACCAAATCATCTTCTACTACATAATCGCTTTTCCGGCATGAATAGGCGTTGAGCAAAAGAAGAATGAAGAAAAAATAAAAGTATACCAGATTATTGCTTTTCATATCAGTCATATTTACTCGCCACCTATATCTTAACAAGAAAATTAACGAAAATAAACGACACATTATCCATATTTTCAGCAAAAGGAACCCAATCCTGATAATCCAGGGCAATTTTCACCTGCTTGATCGGTGAATACTGGATACCGGCAATTATTGCACTTCCATCTTTCAACAGTTGCCATGGTTGATCTTCGCCCGAAAAAATATTGGAACTCAATTTATCATACCGGGCAAACAGTTGAAATTTCTTAAGAAAATTATATGATCCATAAACCGAATAACCAAATTGGTCATGATCTTTGTTATAATCTTTATTGAATTTATGGTTATACTCACATCCAAGTG
>CBDUSM010000245.1:0-3185 GCA_965369825.1 uncultured Bacteroidales bacterium | reverse complement strand
GTCGTGTGCTCTTACGTTCTGAAAGCGATTCATGCTTATGCTTGAATCGCTGTGTGGGTGTGGATGAAACAATTAAATATAAGTTAGATGAAAACAATTTTAATCACTGGCGGGGCCGGCTTCATAGGCTCTCACGTTGTCAAGTATTTTGTAAATAAATATCCTGAATATCAGATAGTTAATCTCGATAACCTTACTTATGCCGGCAACCTCGCCAATCTGAAGGATGTAGAGAGCAAGCCCAACTATGAATTTATTAAAGGAGATATCATTGACGATAAGTTTATATTGGAATTATTTAAAAAGAAAGCATTTGATGGTATTATTCACCTGGCAGCCGAATCGCATGTCGATCGATCCATTTCTAACCCAACGGCTTTTGTTTTCACCAATATTGTTGGGACAGTTAATTTGTTAAATGCGGCAAGGGCAATCTGGAGGGAAAGCTCAGAAGGTAAACGTTTTTATCATATTTCAACTGATGAGGTTTATGGCTCGTTAGGAGATGAGGGTTATTTCGTCGAATCAACACCATATGATCCGAGAAGCCCGTACTCTGCCTCCAAAGCAAGCTCCGACCATCTGGTAAGGGCTTATTTTCATACATTTAAAATGCCCGTTGTTATATCAAATTGTTCGAATAATTACGGATCGCATCAGTTTCCTGAGAAGCTTCTTCCTTTGTTTATCAATAATATCAAACATAATAAACCATTGCCTGTGTATGGCGCAGGTGATAATATCAGGGATTGGCTTTACGTCGTTGATCATGCCAGTGCTATTGATTTGATTTTTCATAAAGGCACAATTGGTGAGACCTATAATATTGGTGGAAGCAATGAATGGCAGAATATCCGCTTAATTGAAAAATTATGCGAGATCATGGATGGCAAGTTGGAGCGGCCCAAGGGAACTTCCTCAAAGCTAATTACTTTTGTTAAGGATCGTCCTGGCCACGATATGCGTTATGCAATAGATTCGTCAAAACTACAGGATGAACTGGGATGGAAGCCTTCTGTAAGCTTTGAAGAAGGCCTTGAGTTGACGATTGACTGGTATCTGGCCAACGAAGAATGGCTCAATAATGTTACTTCAGGCGATTACCAGAATTACTATGAAGAGATGTATGTTAAACGATAGCACTATACGCTTCAATATCTCTTTTAACCTTTTTAACTAATCCCTGGAGTACTGTTCCGGGCCCAACTTCTACAAAGATCTTTGCGCCATCGGCAATCATATTTTGGGCGGTCTGCGACCAGCGAACAGGAGATGTAAGCTGAGATATAAGGTTCGACTTAATAACATAAGGATTGGTAACAGATTGTGCATTTACATTTTGGTAAATAGGACAAATAGGATTCCCAAAAGAGGTTCCATTAATTGCATCTGCCAGCTCTACCCTTGCAGGTTCCATCAAAGGTGAATGAAAAGCACCGCCTACTTTAAGTGGCAAAGTCCTTTTTGCACCAGCTTCCAGCAATTTATTGCAAGCAATTTCAATTCCTTTTACTGAACCGGAAATAACAAGCTGTCCGGGGCTATTGTAATTGGCTGGTACAACAATCTCATCGATACTTTTAATAATATCTTCCACTATATTGTCTTCCAGGCCAATGATTGCCGCCATTGTAGAAGGCTCAAGTTCGCAGGCTTTTTGCATCGCCCGGGCTCTTTGAGAAACAAGACGAAGTCCATCCTCAAAAGAGAGTGTTTTGTTGGCAACCAATGCTGAAAACTCACCCAATGAATGGCCTGCAACCATATCAGGTATAAATTCCTCTCCCATAACATGGGCCAGGATGACTGAATGTAAAAAAATTGAAAGTTGAGTGACGTTGGTTTGTCTTAAATCTTCATCCGAACCGTCAAACATGATATCGGTAATTTTGAACCCTAAAATATCATTGGCCTTTTTAAACATTTTTTTAGCCGATGGATAATTTTCATAAAGGTCTTTTCCCATTCCTATATACTGAGCGCCCTGACCGGGGAAAATAAATGCTTTCATCTATTAATTTAAATAATGTTCAACTTTGTGTTATTGATCTTTGCTGAAAAAAGTGGAGCAAAAGTAAAAATAAATCGATTAAGTCAAAGTTAATTTATAATAAACAAATAATATTTTGATTTTTCATTTCAATATTGAAAGAAAACGACTTCCAAAGTAAAAAATTATGAATGATCATAAATTTAATGTAATTTGGAGCCAATTAAGTGGATAAACTCTTCCCGGGTAGCTGATTTCTTGAATTCTCCCGTGAAATCGGATGTGGTTGTTACCGAGTTTTGTTTTTGGATACCTCTCATTGACATACACATATGAACTGCTTCAATAACGACAGCAACGCCTAATGGTTTCAACGTTGCCTGAATACAATCTTTTATCTGCCTGGTTAATCGTTCCTGTACCTGCAAACGTCTGGCAAAAGCATCTACCACCCTGGGAATCTTGCTAAGGCCAACGATGTGTTCATTCGGAATATAAGCAACATGAGCTTTGCCGAAAAAGGGAAGCATATGATGCTCACAAAGTGAATATATCTCAATATCTTTTACCACCACCATTTCCTTATAATCTTCTTTGAACACAGCTGACTTAAGGATTTCTTCAGGATCAAGGTCGTATCCATGTGTTAGAAACTGCATAGCTTTGGCCACACGGTCGGGGGTTTTTAATAACCCTTCCCGTCCCGGATCTTCACCAAGTAAACCAAGTATCTCTTTATAATGGAAAGCGAGTTTTTCAACAAATTCGTTGTTGTACAGATCAAGCTTTTCATACCCGTCCATCATATTTTCTTTTAGCATCTCTTTAACAATTTCGCTAGTCATGGTTGTTTATTTGTTTATGTGTTTATTCGTTTATTTGTTTATTATAACTGCCAACTGCCTACCGCCTACCAGGCTTTTAATTTTCATTTCCGTAATATTCAACAAAATTATTCTCTGTTTCCACCAGTTTAACACAATGCAATTGAGCATGGTGTTCTTTGATATGGGGTTCCAGTTCCTCCCAGATACCTATTGCAAGGTTTTCAGTAGAGGTGAGTTTGTTTTTCATAAAATCAACCTCCAGGTTGATGTTTTTATGGTCCAGTTTTTCAAGGACACAAACCCTGATAATCCGGCTCAATTCTTTAAGATTAATAGTAAAACCTGTTTCATGGTTTATCTCTCCCTTT
>CBDUSM010000244.1:0-3191 GCA_965369825.1 uncultured Bacteroidales bacterium | reverse complement strand
CCTTAAAGATTTTTAAAAGATCTTTTCGGTCGTCATGTGCCTGGTACGAAAGGTTTAAATCGTGAAGGCGTCTGTAAACAAATGTCTCATGCATAAGCGTGATAATCATTCCTTTATCCTTGGCCCTGGCAAACCAATCAATATCTTCTCCGGTTTCCAGGTTTGTATTAAATTCTCCGACCAGTTTAAAATCATCTGCCCTGATTAACAGCGTACACAAACTGGGCATATCTTTAAACTTCCTTCCAACAAAATACTCTTTATTCAACCAGACGGGGAGCTCAACATTTGGCTCAAAAAAGTTTTCGAACCGGCAAACCAATCCCTCAAATTTATTATGCTGACTGATATTACTCATTTGCTTTTTTATTTTGTCCTTATGCCACAAATCATCAGCATCTACAAAAGACAAATATTCCCCATGTGCTTTTGCAAGGCCATAATTCCGGGCCGCGGCCACACCCTGATGAACCTGCGTGTAATAACTAATTCCATCGAATGACAAGGCAATTTGAGCAGTTCTGTGTGTTGAACCATCATCAACAACAATGATTTCGATTGGTTTATAACTTTGATCCAAAACCGATTCAATTGTCTCTGATAGAAACCGCTCCCCATTAAAAACAGGGATAATAACACTCACTAAATCTGAGTGCGCTGCCATGTGCTACAAGTCTTTAATAAATTCTTTAATAACTCCTGTTACTGATGACATATCTGTACCCATCTCCAACCAGTAACAGGGGGTTTGATGAATAAACCGTGCTAAAAACCCAAAAGCTTCTTTCCTTGACCCTGTTTGAAGAACAAGCGTACTGGGAGCCAGTGTTCTGATGCCTTCTGCAGGAGAAGCCCTTCTTATAAATGTTTTGTTGCCATTCGTAATATGAGGCATCAAAACTGCCGAGACAGGAACCCCCCGGGACATTCTTTCAGGAAAATGCTGATTCAGGTAAATAACTGCCTTTTCAACATCCAAATTTTTTCTGTTGCTCACTTTTTCCGCCAATTCAGGAAACCTGCCTACTGATCCCGCATCAAGTTTTGCCGAACTATACAGACTATAAACCCAATAGGGGCTTTCATCGCTCAGGACAACATAATCATCTCCCGCAAAATGCATCCCTGCAAGAAGGCAGGCAAGAGACGAGGTTGACTTTCCTGATTTCTCCCTTCCTGCAAGAAGTACACCTTTGTTATTCAGCGACACAGCCGCCGAATGGATACAGAAGCGTTGTTGTTCAAGCATACACCATTGAAAAATTGTTCGGAAAGGAGATGCCTTTTCATAAAAAGGTAAGTTTCCGGCATCCTCTATCCAATAAATTCCTGTTTTAGATTTACTATCGAAAACACTTAAAACACCACTTTCTCTTTTAACGGAAATATGTAGCCCATTTTGCTGGAGATAAGGGACCTCCTTTGCAGAAACATAAATTTTATCCGACCATGGGAGGATTGGAAGAGGCGTGCCTGTTGATGCACTATCCCAGCAATAAATTGTCAAATCAGGGTTTTCAATTTCCTCAACCTGAAGATGCTTCAGGGAAGATGTTAAGGAAGAAAGCAGTGAAGTACCGGCAAAAGTAAGTTGAATGATATATCCGCCTATATGGAAAAAGAATTGAGGTATCTCCGTGAAAGGCCGGCAGGCTGCATTAAAAGACTCCAGGGTTAAATGAAAAAAATCTTCAGGTAGAATATTATTTAGTTTTGATTCAGAAAGGCCGTATCCACGTCGCTTCATAGCACTATTCTCTACTGGACTGTTCTGAAGAATCTTCCTTTTTTTGAGGCCAACCCAGGTCATCAACTTCATGAATTGGGTCTAGCAGGAGCATTTCCTGCTGGTCTGTATATTTCATTAAGGATGGGGCTTCAAAAGGTTTTTTATCATTTTCCGGTCTCCCCTCTTCCCTGCACCCGGGTACACTTTTCCCTGTGCTATGTTCATCAGCAAATTCAGCAATTAATTCCTCGTTTTTCAGTTCGTTGAAAAACCTTAAAACCGCATTTTTTATATCTGATCCGTTTCCATCATAGGAAACCAGCGTGCATGCAAAAAGATCTTCAAATGTTGGTTCTTTGCTGATCTCTTTCCACAGAAAACGCCCCACATCCGATAAGCTGTAATAAACACCACTTTTCAGATTGATAATCACCTCTTCGTCGCCAAAATCTTCATGTACAACATGCGATCCGGCATACCTGAATTTATTTTTCATGTTCGTCATATACAAAAGAAATAATAGTTAAGTAATGGCGAAAATACAAATTTTTCTAAACAAGGTTGTCTTCCTAAAGTTTGCTGCTATATATTATTTTGATGTGCTGACTAATAAAATCTGTTTTGTAAGAATCCTGAAAGGATTCAAGGTTTTAGCTCAGGGCGAAGTGAAACGAAGCCCTGAGATATTCGATGTAAATGTAAAATTAGGGCTGAAAGCCCGACAGGTAATTAATAATAAATTTATGCCACATAGTTTATCAAAAGTGTATATACACTGTGTGTTCTTTACCAAAAAGGGTGTGCCCATTAATAACAAATGCCACTATGTGTATGGGGGTGCCGCCCTTTCAGGGCTTGTATCAAATATTAATTCCTATGCTCAGGGTTTCGTTTCACTTCACCCTGAGCTATTACATTAAGGGGCCTTGCCCCTTGGGAATTTAGACAGCACATCAAAATAATATTAAGCCCATTTTGTTTTTTTTCATAAGGGTGGCTGAAAATACTATCAAATTGCTCTCTACAATCTAATATCTAACCAGTTTCCCAATATTTATATCACTCCCCGAAACAAATCGATAATAGTATATTCCGCTACTTTTTGAATCGGGTTTCCAGGAAATGGTTTGCTTCCCGGCAGGTAATATTTCATTGAAAAGAACAGTGGCCAATCTTCCCTGGGCGTCGAATATACTCAAGGTGGCATTGCCATGATTTTGATGATCAATCTCGAAGGTCACAACTGAATGAAAGGGATTTGGATAAAGTGATATTTCATTTTTCGAAATCCCGGATGATTCAGGAACAGATAATGGTCCCAATGTTCCGTCAAGGCCAATATTCTGGGCATAAATCCCGGAAATATACGGTTCTCCGGAGACTCTTTCATCCATCCAAACTGCAACCCACTGGTTGTCTACTACTGCACATGCATCAAGGTATACTCTTTCACTCTGATATC
>CBDUSM010000243.1:0-3218 GCA_965369825.1 uncultured Bacteroidales bacterium | reverse complement strand
CTATTATAGATCATTATTCGCGATTAGGTAATGATTCGAGGCAATATATTATGCCAATGGATAAATCAATAAACATCGATGAGCTTATTGATCTTTACCTGGCTGAATCGATGATAAAAAAAGGCTTTTGTAATAATTTTCCAAAAATATGATGAAAATAGTGGCATTTAATTTTTCACCATTAAAGAACCCGGAATGATGAAAAACCTATACATATCAAGTAAAGCCACGTGGGATATCATCTATCAGCTTGAAAAATATTTACAACACTAAACAAGATATAACATGTTCATAATCTCTGAGATCTTTCCCCAGCATGGCGGGAGCCTGGAAACAGCCGAACAAATGATCCTGCAATCGAAAATGAACGGGGCAAGTGCCGTGAAGTTCCAATTATATCCTGCTGATATGTTTGGTTCCGAAAGGTCGTACCTGGAACTGGGCTTTGAGGATTTAAAGAAACTAAAATCATTTGCCGATAGGCTGAATATTGATCTGTTCGCTACCCCTTTCACTCTTGAGCGACTGGAATGGTGCATGCATCTGGATTTGAAATACCTGAAAGTAGCATCCAGGATGCATAAAGAAGATCCGGCACTTGTTGAGTCGATCATGAAAAAGAATAAACCTGTTTTTGTTTCCATTCCACATGATTATGACACCGGCAAAATAGAAAAACAGGATCATGCAATTTATTTGTACTGTATCCCAAAGTATCCCACACTGATTGATGAGGTTACTATTCCCGATTTTCAAAATAGTCTTTTCTCAGGAATAAGCGACCACAGCCCGGGTGTTGGTGCCGCCTTATTTGCATCAGCTCATGGGGCGCAATACCTTGAAAAGCATTTTACGCTGAGCCACTCTTTTCAGAACAAAACTGAAAAAGCACATTTTGGCTCCATGACTGCGGAGGAACTTGCCTTGATAAAGAAAATCAGCCGGGAGTTTGAAATGATTCAAGGGGCGCGTTGTACGGACAGGTCGCGACCTGTCCGTACAACTACAGGATCAAATCCATAAAAAAAAACAGATTGTGGCTTCCTTCTCAAAAATCAACTAATAATCCCACTGCCAAGGCAGACTTTCTCATCTTTATCATAAATCACCCCAAACTGGCCGGGAGCCAGGCCGGCAATCGGCTCCTGTGATTTGATCCGGAACAAACCCCCATCCTTTGTCATGATCCCTCTGGTGAATTCAGGCGTGTGACGAATCTTGAAGGTGATTTCAATCCCTTTGGAATAATCTGTAAACGGATCTTCGGTAATGAACTGAAAATCCTGAAGGACGACCTCATCGCTGTATTGTGAAGCCGGATCGTAACCGTTTGAGACGTAAATAACATTCTCCTGTGTTTCTTTCTTTACCACAAACCACGGCCCCTGGCTAAGGCCTAGCCCCTTCCGCTGGCCAATGGTATGAAACCAGTATCCGTTGTGTGTACCCAGTATTTTTCCGGTTTCCAGCTCTACAATCTTTCCCTTTTTTTCTCCAATATGTTGTTTGATAAACTGGTTATAGTTGATCTTTCCCAAAAAACATATCCCCTGACTATCTTTACGCAGTGCGCTTGGCAGATTCTCTTTCTCGGCATATGCCCGTACCTCCTTCTTTAAAAGAGAAGCGACCGGGAACATAGCTTTGGAAAGCTGGTGATATGTGATGCGGCCCAGGAAATAGGTCTGGTCTTTTACCTTGTCGGTGGCAGTCCTGAGCCAGTGCTTTCCATCCCTGAACCCGGTATCGGCATAATGTCCTGTTGCTATCTTATCAAAATCCCTTCCAAACTTATCATCAAAACTACCAAATTTGATAAGCCTGTTACACATAACATCCGGGTTCGGAGTGAGCCCTTTTTTTACTGTACTGATGGTGTAATCGACCACACGGTTCCAGTATTCATTGTGCAGGTTTACGATCTCAAATCTACAACCGTATTTTTTCGCAATAAAGGTAGTTATCTCAATATCTTCTTCCGACGGGCAATCCATAAATGCCGGTTCATTTTCCATTCCTATCTGGATATAGAAGATCACCGGGTCATAGCCCTGTTCTTTAAGCAGGGGGATGATGACCGAGCTATCCACTCCTCCGGAAACGAGCGCTGCGATGTTCATGGTTGTTGGTTTTATCTGGGGACAAAAGTAGTAAAAAGCTGGGAGGTATAAGCTACAAGCCACAGGCCGCAAGCCACAAGCTGCAAGCTACAAGTATTTTCAAATCATTTTGTTTTAAGTTGATTTTTTAACATCAATTTGTGTCAACCTATTTCTGGATGTGACCTGGTGTAAAATTCAGGGAGATTCCGGGCTTGACCCGGGATCTGATTATGAACCCAACACTGATTGTTATTGTACACTTGATCTGGGATCTCAATATTATTACATCATCACCTATGCTTTATTCGGAAAATTTTTCCTGTTTTCAGCAGCATGATGTGCAATACGTCTATCCTAACAACACAATCATCATGACCATGGTGAAAATAGAGGAAATGAATGTGGCAAAAATCAGGATAGTAGTTAGCTCAGCATCGCAACCATACCTTTTAGCAAAAATTGCCGTCAGTGCAGCTGTAGGCATAGCTGATTCTAAAACAACAATTTGACGCCATAATTCAGGAAAGTTAAGGATGTTTGCCTGATAAGAAGAGAGAAGCGGTTGAATAAACAGTTTGATAATACATGCCAGCAGAACGATAGGAATAACTTTTCTAAAGTCCTTAAAATGCATCATAACACCTATGGTTAGTGTTACAAGCAGTGTGTTGGCCGTGCTAACAATTCCCAGGGCTCTGTAAAAAGCGGCCACAATAACATTATCCGTGGGTAACTTAATGAAAGAGGCAAGTATCCCCGCTATCAGTGAAAAAAATATTGGTGAACGAAAAAACTTAAGTGCTTCAGCCATTTTCTCTTTTGAACTGGCTTGGTGGGCACCGAATTGGATAGCAATCAAAATACCAAAAGTAAAAATCACAGTAGCTACTCCCAGCTCACTCACAATAGCGGCATCCGATAATGCTTCAGCATTGTGAAAATATATTTCTTTTACCACTGCATAACCCAGAAAGCCTGAACTGGTGAAGGTCGAAGCAAGGATAAGTGCACCTTTCCGCGGCCTTGAAAGTTTCAACAACGAGCCAACACCCCAGGCCAGTAAGGCACACACCAGTTGTGAAACGATCATTACTACGGCCAACAGTAATTTACCCG
>CBDUSM010000242.1:0-3230 GCA_965369825.1 uncultured Bacteroidales bacterium | reverse complement strand
CGGCTAATAGTAAGTTAATACTTCATTAGATTACTTTGCAAGCATTTCCTTCACATTTCCAACATCTGCTTTGTCCACTGTAGCATAATAACCGAGGTTACGTTTACGCTTTTTGGACTTTTTTGTCAGAATATGACTTTTATAAGCATGCTTTCTTTTAATTTTACCAGTACCTGTAAAGGAGAACCTTTTTTTGGCACTGGATTTCGTCTTCATCTTTGGCATGTTTCCGTTATATTTAGTTATTGATAATTCTATTATTTTTTAGGAGCAATAATCATTATCATCCTTTTTCCTTCTAATTTGGGCAGCCTCTCAACTTTTCCGTATTCAGCCAATTCTTGTGCAAATCGCAATAAGATAATTTCTCCCCGGTCCTTATATATTATTGATCGTCCTCTGAAAAATACATCTACTTTAACCTTTGCTCCATCCTGAAGGAATCTGATTGCATGTTTTAGTTTAAAGTTAAAATCATGGTCATCAGTATTCGGTCCAAGGCGAATTTCTTTTACAACCACCTTTGCCGTTTTGGCTTTAATTTCTTTTTCTTTCTTTTTCTGTTCGTATAATAACTTTCTATAGTCTACCACTCTACAAACCGGCGGATTTGCATTTGGGGATATTTCAACCAGGTCAAGTTCGAGTTCATCTGCTATATCAATAGCTTCCCTGAAATTATATATTCCTGGTTCTACATTTTCACCAACCATACGTACTACAGGAGCAGTAATTAGATGATTTATACGATACTTTTCTTCTCTTTTTCGTTGATAACGCCGTCTACCAAAATATTTATGATTTGAAGCTATTTCTTTACCTCCTATAATTTATGAATAAATAGTATTGACTTCATCATTAACACGCTTAATAAATTGATCGACTGTAAACTTACCAATATCTCCTTCACCCTGTCTTCTAACGGAAATGGTGCTTTCAGCTTCTTCCTTTTTCCCAACTATGAGCATATAGGGTATCTTATTCACTTCTGCGTCACGTATCTTCCTACCTATCTTCTCACTCCGCCCATCAATTCGGGCGCGAAGATCGGAATTATTCAGCAAAGTTAAAACTTTTTCAGCATATTTATTGTATTTTTCACTGATTGGCAATATGATAGCCTGAACAGGGGTAAGCCAAAGTGGGAATTTCCCGGCTGTATGTTCTATCAAAACAGCCACAAATCGTTCCATCGACCCAAAAGGTGCCCTATGAATCATGATGGGCCTGTGTTTTTTATTATCACTACCAATATACTCCATTTCAAACCGGTCGGGAAGGTTATAATCGACCTGAATGGTGCCTAATTGCCATTGCCTTCCCAACGCATCCCTTACCATAAAGTCCATTTTGGGCCCGTAAAAAGCAGCCTCACCCTGTTTTATAATGGTGTTGGGTAATTTTTTCTCAGCTGATACTTCCAATATAGCTGCTTCAGCTTTCTCCCAGTTCTCATCCGATCCGATGTATTTTTCTGTATCGTTTGAATCGCGTAAAGAAATCTGTGTAATAAAATCCTTAAAATCAAGCGCTTTAAAAATTTTCATTACAATGTCGATCACTCCCAAAAATTCATCCTTCAGTTGGTCGGGGCGACAGAAAATATGTGCATCATCCTGTGTAAAACCTCTAACACGTGTTAAACCGTGCAATTCCCCGGATTGTTCATATCGATAAACCGTGCCAAATTCTGCTAAACGAATAGGCAGATCTTTATAAGAACGGGGTTTCGACTTATAAATCTCACAATGATGAGGGCAATTCATTGGTTTCAGGAAAAACTGTTCACCTTCTATTGGGGTATTGATTGGCTGAAATGAATCCTCACCATATTTTTCATAGTGGCCTGAGAGTTTAAAAAGTTCAACTTTGCCAATATGAGGGGTGATCACCTGCTCATATCCTGCCTCTTTCTGGACTTTCTTCAGAAAATTTTCAAGCCTTTCCCTTAACTCAGCACCACGAGGCAACCATAGCGGCAGGCCGGATCCAACTAATTGAGAAAAGGTAAATAATTCAAGTTCTTTGCCAATCCGGCGATGATCTCTTAGTTTTGCCTCCTCAATAAATTGCAGGTAATCAACCAAATCCTTATTCTTAAGAAATGTGATTCCATAAATGCGTGTAAGTTGCTTTCTTTTAATATCACCCCGCCAGTAAGCACCCGCAACATTTAATAATTTAATGGCCTTAATAAATCCCGTATCCGGCAGATGAGGGCCCCTGCATAAATCAACAAAATCACCTGACCTGTAAAACGTTATTTCGCCATCATCAAGTTCGCTTATCAGTTCAAGCTTGTATTCATTGTTCTTCCGCGTAAAATAATCAATTGCTTCGGCTTTGGAAACTTCCTGACGAATAAAAAGCTGCTTTTCCCTGGCAAACTCCATCATCTTGTTTTCGATCGCCTCAAAATCTTTTTCTGAGATATCATAATCTCCAAAGTCTATATCGTAGTAAAACCCTTTCTCAATATTGGGGCCAATACCAAACTTAACACCGGGATACAATGTGTTAATGGCTTCAGCCATCAGGTGTGCCGATGAATGCCATAATGTTGCCATACCTTCATCATCCCTGGAAGTTAATAACCTAACATCAGCATCTTTATCAATGGGGCGTGTTGCATCCCATACTTCTTCATTTATCTTAGCAGATAAAACATTTCGGGCCAGGCCTTCGCTGATATCCCTGGCTATTTCAAGAGCAGTAACTCCTTCCTTATACTGCTTTTTAGAGTTATCCGGAAGTGTAATTGTGATCATGCTAATTTATTCTGTTAGGTAAAATTGGGTGCAAAGATATTGAAAAATTAAGAGCATTTAATTAATTGACGGAAAATCGGCTAAATATTATTTTGATGTGCTGGGAAGATTTTGGTTATGCAATGCCCCTGTACGTATTAGAAAAAAAGGGTGGCGTATTTTTTGTTGAGCCTATTAAGAATTAAATAATACATCGTTTGTAATATTAATCCGCCAGGCGGATTAACGTGAATAGCCCCGCGTAAACGCGGGGTCAATAGGCAAAACCATATCAAGAACCCCGACGGGGTTCAATAAATTTCAACAAATACCTTTCATTATATTCAATTCTCATTTATTGTATAAGTGTTTATATCTGAATATTATTGTTGAACCCTTTCAGGGTTCGATCCTTATTTTATGTTTTCTTACCCTGCACTTCGTACAGGGCTATTCATGTTCAATCCACCTATGGCGGATTGC
>CBDUSM010000241.1:0-3236 GCA_965369825.1 uncultured Bacteroidales bacterium | reverse complement strand
GATGTCTATCCGTCGTTATTTAACTAAAGTATATGACTGGACAGGGCTTGCGGGGCTTTTTTACAGATCAAAACTGGCACTCTTTATTGGTTTTATCCTGGTTTTGATTGCCGTTATTGCAGTTGGTTATGTTAAACATTTCGAAACCGAAGCTTTGATGAAATTTGGCCATCTATTTGAACAATTGGTTATTCTTGCAGTATTCACTCTGATACTGCTTCCGAATATCTTTCATATGTTTTGGCTTACAATTGTAAAGCAAAAAGTAAAAGCACCCATATCTGCCTACATCACGGGAATCTGGCACATGATCTGGAATGTGTTTACTCAAAACAGGTCATTAAAGTGTGAGACTGGCAGCTTCAGATGGTTTGAACATTTCCTGATAGTAATTGGCTATATATCCTTACTATTTGTTACAGTTTTTCTTAATTGGTTTTCAACAACAAACACCATAATCATCTGGTTAGGATATATTGTGGGTGGAATTGTATTTGCGTTTACATTTCATTTTATTATAGGAAGACTGAATAAAAAAAGAGAAGTAACAAAATATTCTCATCCGTCAGATTGGCTGTTTGTAATCTGGCTTTTTTTATTAGGGTTTACAGCGTTTATTGTAAGGGTGTTAATTGACACTAACCTGATTGATAACAATTTATGGTTATATATAATACATTTAATTGTTATTGCTCAATGGGGAATATTGCTGGTTCCTTTTGGCAAGTGGACGCATTTTCTATATCGTTCATTTGCAATTTATTTTGCTTACTTGAAAAAGTCTGCATTAAAACGACAAGGTGCAATTTAAAACAAAAAATTAAAAATGATGGAAGAACCAAGGATAGGAGTATATGTATGTTGGTGTGGCACCAACATAGCTAAAATGGTTGACGTTGAACATGTTTCCAGGGAGTTGGAAAAGTTGCCGGATGTCGTTATCTCGCGCGATTATAAGTATATGTGTTCTGATCCGGGACAGGATCTAATCATTAAGGATATTAAAGAGAATAATTTGAACAGGATAGTAGTCTCTGCCTGCTCTCCAAGAATCCATGAACTAACATTTCGTAAAGCCATGGAGAAAGCCGGATTGAATCCATATTTATTTGAGATGGCAAATATTCGTGAGCAGAACTCCTGGGTTCATACTGATAGAGAAGAGGCAACTAAAAAAGCTAAATCCTTGATCCTGGGTGCTATCAACAAAGTGAGATGGCATGAAGCACTCGACAAACGTAGCGTTGATATTAATCCTGCTACATTGATCATTGGTGGTGGAATAGCTGGTTTATCAGCCGCACTGGAAATTGCTGATGCTGGAAAGAAAGTATATCTGGTTGAGAAAACGGATAAGCTTGGCGGACATGTGGCCAACATTGATCTGACATTTCCTTTTATGAACAGTGCACAACAAATGCTGAATCCGAAGATTGATAAAGTTTTAAATCATCCGAATATTGAACTTTTCCTTGAGACCCAGATTGAGGATGCATTTGGATATGTTGGAAACTTTGAGACAACCATCAAAAAAGAAAATGAGGAAATTCAACTGAAGTTTGGAAATATCATAGTAGCTACCGGATTGAAAACATTTGATCCCGGCGGAATTGAGAATTATGGCTATGGTAAATTGCCAGATGTGGTTACCTCCTCAGAGTTTGAACGTATGTTAAAAGAGGGTAAAATACAAACGAATGAAGGAAAAGACCCCAGGCATGTCGTAATTATCCACTGTGTAGGTAGCAGGAATTCAGATTTCCACGAATATTGTTCCAGAACATGCTGTATGACGGCTTTAAAATATGCTAATCAGCTTCGTTCAGCGTTACCAGAAGCAAATGTTTATGAAGCATATGCTGATATGATGGCTTTTGGTAAGGGATGTGAAGAACTTTACCTGGCCACTTCAAGAAAAAACGTAACTTTCCTGTTGTTTGATCAGAAAGATAGCCTGCCAAAAATAAGAAAGGCTGATTCTAAGCATGATTTTGAAATGCTTATTGAGATCAATGATAAGCTTTCAGGGGAAACAGTTGATGTTCCTGCTGACATGGTTATCCTGATGGTGGCTCAGGAAGCCTATGAAAATGCTAAAGAGGTAGCACATGCAGTAGGAGTGAGTATGTGCGGTAATGCATTCTACATCGAAAAACATCCCAAGCTGGATCCGGTAGCAACAACCACTGACGGTGTTTATGTGGTTGGTAGCTGTCAGGCCCCGAAAGATATCCCCGACTCAGTTTCACAGGCCAGAGCTGCTGCTGCCAGGATACTCGCCAGGATTAGTTTTGGGTATGTCGAAGTGGAAGTCACAACCGCTGTTGTGAATGAAGATCTCTGCTGTGGCTGTCAAACATGTGTCAATGTCTGTCCATATTCAGCAATTAGTTATGATGAAGAAAAGAAAGTTTCAGTGGTTAACGAAATACTTTGTAAAGGTTGTGGTACCTGTGGACCAACCTGTCCGACAGGTGCTATAAGATGCAGGCATTATACTGATCAGCAAATCCTCTCTCAAATAGAGGGATTATTATCAACGGTTTTAGAATTAGAGGAGGCATAACATTATGAGTTTTCAACCAAAAATTGTATCATTTTTATGCAACTGGTGTTCATACACCGGTGCAGATCTTGCTGGAACTTCCCGGATGAAATATGCACCCAATGTCAGGATCATTCGGGTTATGTGTTCTGGTAGAATAGAACCTACTTTCGTTTTGAAAGCATTTCGTGAAGGAGCTGATGGTGTATTGATCTGTGGCTGTCACCCCGGTGATTGCCATTACCAGGAAGGAAACTATAAATGCTTGAGAAGATATTATCTGCTTCAAAAATATATTCAACAAATGGGATTGAAAAAGGAACGATTACGTCTCGAATGGATCAGTGCCAGCGAAGGCAAACAATTTGCTGAACTGGCCGACGAATATACTGAGTCAATCAAAGAACTCGGTCCTTGCAAGGTTAAAGAAGTAATGGAAGCATTAACATAATATGGAGACAATGGTATGGGAAAAGAAGAAAAACCAAAATTAAAATTGGCAATCTATTGGGCAGCTGCCTGTGGGGGTTGCTGTGTCTCGGTACTGGATGTTCATGAAAAATTGCTGGATGTGATAGCTGTGGCTGACCTCGTATTCTGGCCTATAGCTATTGACATTAAATACAAAGATATTGAAAAGATGCCGGATGGCTATATTGATGTAACCTTGTTTAACGGTGCTATCCGTAAT
>CBDUSM010000240.1:0-3246 GCA_965369825.1 uncultured Bacteroidales bacterium | reverse complement strand
GGCATTATGATCATCATATAATGGCCTGTCTTCGTCAAGGAATTTGACATATTTCCGAATCACCTGTTTTGCCTTTTTGGTGCCTCTGCCAAAACTATATTCACGAAAATCCAATGCCTGAGCTGCTGCCATCATTTCAATCCCTAACACGCCGTACGCATTATCAAGGATCTGGAAATTTTTAAGGGCTGTATTCATCCCCATCGATACGAAGTCTTCCTGATCGGCTGCGGCAGGTATTGATTGAATAGAAGCCGGTGCAGAAAGGATACGTTGTTCTACAATTTGCATATCGGCTGTATACTGGCTGAGCATTAACCCGGAGAACATTCCGGCCCCTTTGGTCAGAAAAGCAGGCAATCCTACACTGAGTGCCGGGTTGTTTAAGCGGTTCATTCTTCTTTCCGATAAAACACTAATCATTGTTACAGCTATTCCGGCCATATCCATTGGCAGTGATACTGGTGAGCCCTGGAAATTAGCGCCTGATAGTTGAAGGTCTTCATCAGGAAAAAAGACCGGGTTGTCGCCAACACCATTAAGTTCAATTTCTACCTGTGAGCGGGCAAACTTCATTGCATCATGTGCTGCTCCTATAACCTGGGGTGAAGACCTCATTGAATACGCATCCTGAACTTTGCATTGTACTCTGTTCTCTGCCAGGTCGCCACCAGCTACCATTTTTCCAATAGCTTTTGAACTTCTCACAGCTCCGATAAAGCCACGGGCTTCATGCAGTTTGGGTGAATATGGCTTCATATTTGCTTTTAATGCTTCGAGCGACATAGCAGCAGCTATTTCTGCCTGTTTCAGCCATCTGTTGGCATCGTATAGGAAAATAGCACTCATCGCAGTTAATACATTCGATCCATTAATGGTGGCCAGGCCATCCCTGGCTTGCAAACCGGGTATTTTTATCCCGGCTTTGTTTAAAGCTTCCTTGCCTTCTAATAATTCACCATTATAATATGCCTTTCCTTCTCCAAGCATTAAAAGAGCAATTTGCGACATTGGAGCAAGGTCGCCACTTGCACCAACAGATCCTTTCTGGCAAACATAAGGTGTTACCCCTTTGTTCAGCATGTCGACAAGGGTTTGGGTGATTTCCAGCCTGCTGCCCGACTGGCCATGCGCATGGACATTAGCCCTTCCCAGCATAGCGCCCCTGACATGTTCAATTGGTGCAGCGTCACCAATACCTGCAGCGTGATTGTATATAAGATACTTTTGGAACTGCGATACCTGATCATCATTCAATACCATCTCTGAAAATTCCCCGATGCCGGTATTTACACCATACATGATTTCCTTTGCCTTAATCTTTTTTTCTAACATGGCCCGGCATTTATGGATGCGGGAAACAGCTTCGGGATGAAGCTCAACTTTTTCACCGTAACGCGATACGTTTACAACGTCATCAATGGTTAATCCACTTCCTTTAATAATATATGTCATTTTAGTTATCCTCCAATTTTTTTAAAGCTTCAAGCTATAAGCTTCAAGCCTCAAACTTATTATTATTACAATAAATTACAAAGTTGTCAATTAGCATAATGGAGTAACAAAACAATGAAGCCCTGTTAATTTTGATCTTGAATTCGAGGTTTGTGTTTCTCATTTTTAAAAATATAGGTTGTGATAGAGCGTGTAAAATTAATAATTTTGCAATGATGATTGCCATCCGCCTCAGGCGGATTGATCTTTACGTAGCACCATCAAATATTTTCCGAATAGAACCCTCATCCACCTCCGAAACAGTGATCCGGTTTTGCTCACCTGTATTCATGTTTTTAATGGTCATGGTATTTGAATTTACCTCTTCCTCTCCTATAAGTATCACATAAGGAATGTTTTTTTTATTGGCATAGTTCATTTGTTTTTTCAGCTTTGCCGGGTCAGGGTACAGTTCGGTATTAATTCCTGATTTTCTTAGCTGGGAGACTAATGGGAGGCAGTATGCTTCTTCTTTTTTGCCAAAATTTGCAAACATTACCATTGTTGTTGACTGAACATCAACCGGAAAAAGATTTTCTTCAAGCAATACATCATATATTCTGTCAGCCCCAAATGATATTCCCACCCCTGAAACATCCGGAAGGCCAAATATTCCGGTAAGATCGTCGTACCTGCCTCCACCGCATATACTTCCGAAAGAAATATTTTTTGCTTTGACTTCAATAATAGCTCCTGTATAATAACTCAACCCCCTAGCCAGCGTAAGGTCAAAGTCGATAGATGCATTTATTTCCAGCTTGTTCATTTTATCAAGTACAAAAGCAACCTCTTCAATTCCTTTGAGTCCAATTGGAGATGAATGCAAAATAGCTGTGATTTTATGAAGTTTTTCATTGTTGGTCCCGGAAAGAAGGATTATTGGCTGTAGTAATTCAATTGCATTACGGCCAACTCCTTTTGACATTAATTCTTTGTTTACATTTTCCAGCCCGATTTTTTCGAGTTTATCAATGGCAACTGTGATATCGGTTAGTTTTTCATGTTCACCAATGATTTGGGCGATACCACTAAGAATTTTCCGGTTATTGATTTTGATGATCACTTCAATGCCCAGGTCTGAAAAAACGTTTTCAGCTATCTGTATAAGCTCCACTTCATTTAATAATGAATCACTTCCGATTACATCAACATCACACTGGTAAAACTCCCGGTACCTGCCTTTTTGCGGGCGGTCGGCACGCCAAACGGCCTGTGCCTGGTAGCGTTTGAAAGGAAATGTAATATCATTTCTATGCTGGACAACATACCTGGCAAAGGGAACGGTCAGGTCATAACGTAACCCTTTTTCAGATATTTTTTTTGTAAGGTTATTGATATTACCTTCTTTTATTTCGTTTTCATCTACCCTGGACAGATAATTGCCTGAGTTCAGGACTTTAAACAAAAGCCTGTCGCTCTCTTCACCTGATTTCCCCATAAGCGAAGAGAGGTTTTCCATGGCAGGTGTTTCAATGGGTTGGTACCCGAAAAGTTGAAACACCCTGATGATTGTATCGAAAATATAATTCCGTCTGATCATTTCAAAAGGGGAGAAATCACGTGTACCTTTTGGTATAGAGGGTTTTTGCATTTCTTAATTTTTTTTTAAGCTACAAGCCACAAGCCTCTAGGTTGTTTTTTCTATTATACTGTCAACTGCCGACTGTCAACTGCCGACCGTCAACTGTCAACTGTCAACTGGTTCTTACTTAATAAACCTGATACTCATCGGATACCTAAAAGCCACTCCTT
>CBDUSM010000239.1:0-3251 GCA_965369825.1 uncultured Bacteroidales bacterium | reverse complement strand
TCATTTGAGTTAAATATACATCAAAAAGTAGCTAATGTAAATACAACGGTTCCAATAAAGGTTATATCAGGACTAAGAGCTAAAACAGCAGGAACTAAACACCACCACATTGAATTTTCACCAAGATCGTAAAAAAGAGGATCATATTCAATTAACTTTAAGGAAAAATTTCTGTTTTCATTTAAAAATGTCGAAGCTACCCAACCTGTATTAAGTGAAATTGTCCGCCATGGTCTGTCTTGTCTATATCCCTTCCATCTTTTCCATTTCCAGCACTTATAACTTTTGTGACTCCCATCCGGACTTAAAAAACCAATACGCCAAATATCAGTACTATCGGCTTTTTTGTCATAAACTCTAAAATATAATTCAGCCTTTCCCTTCCACCACGGTTCATAAGCCCAGGCAGAACGATCAAGTTTCACCTCTTTTATTGTTATAGTTGGTTCAGTAGTTATTTTTCCGAGAGAAACGGTCGAATCGTCATCAGAATAATAACTCATGTTTTCATTTAATCCCACAATAAGCAGTGGATAATCCGGCGGGATCGTATCCAGTTCAAGAGTATAGGTTGAACCAAGTGAATCATATAATGTCAATTCAGTTACATCCACATCATTTATTGTAAGCGGTGTGAATGTAGTTTGAATAGCTGATCCTCCATCCCAATCTTCAAAATCATGGATATATACCTGAAGGTAATCCACTTCATCCATAGCTGATGTAAAACTCTCTGCATCCACTTTCTTGCCGAGTGAGCGTTTTGCCAGCACATTCTGTACTTCTTTGCGCAGTGTTTTCCCTCCTTGTGTCGGTCTATCGGCAATTTTACTCCATAGCGCATAGGGTTCATCTTCTTCATTCAATTTGGCTTCGTCATATACGATTTTAGCAAGCTCCGGATCGGTAAGAGCTTCCGGTAATAATGAAGCAAAGGAATATTAAGCCTTCGCAAGGGTAAAATTTTACAATAATCACCGTTTTTTGAGTTCTTAATCCCGATTTGTAAAACTGCCCAATTTAATAGCTATATAGAAATCCGGCAACAGTACAAACCCCGTATTTCCATTACTACCAAATGTGCAAACCATGAAAGTACCAATGCTTATTCCAACAGGTATATTCATTTTATTAAATGAAATATTTACAGGTAAGCGAATGTAGTCGAATAATTGAACGGCTCCTATATTACTCCTTTCGTACACGCTTGCTCCAACATGAAGTTCAGGCTCTATATTAAACCATTTCCAAAAAATAGAGCGATAATAACCGTTAAACCGGACATCAAGCGTGTTCCCACCTCTTGTCCCCAAGAATTGACTATATCCAAGTGTAACATGTGATATCACAGGAATGTTTAACTTTCTTTTAATACCAATTCTCAAGCCTGTATGGTCAAACCATATAGGTTGCACGATGCCTATTCCGAATTGAAATAGATATTTTTCTGTCAGGATAATTTGTGTTTCTAAAAAATCAGGGACAAACGCTTCTGCTATAGAAGATTTCAACCATTCCGGCCTATTGCTACTATGAGGAAATATTGTTTTTATCAGGCCTGAACGTGAATACGCATTGATACCAACATTCAAGCTGAAATTGCTACCTGCAAAAGCCAGGGGTTTAATCATGAAGATTACAATAAGAAACATTATAAAAACTCTTTTCTTCATTTTAATTATCCCCCTATCTGCAATCAAAAATATAAGAAGCATCAGAACCCCAACTCCAATCATAGCTACATCGTATATAGGAGGCACACCTATAATATTTTCCCTCATCTGTTACTGTTATAGTCCATGAAGGGTAACTTACAGTAGCTTCTTCAATAACATAATCATGAAGGCCTATATCTGCTTCAAAAACTTCAATGGTAACGCTTTTGTCTGTATCTGTCAACCAAACATCCCCTCGAAGGCAACCATTCCAAAGAGAAAAACTACCTGATCGCTTGTATTTGCACTTTTTTGATTTCTTTCCACTATTTCTAACCCGAGCATTTGCAAGTATGGCGCCACCGCCACTAGAATCAACTTGACGAACAACCATTTCACCTTTACCTTTATGCCAGGGTTCCATTGATCTTACTTTTCTGACATAAATTTTTCTACAATAAATACCTTCATCCGCGGTAGCCTTTGACAATTTAGCAAATCCATCTGCTGAATTATCTGTTCCATTACTAAGTAGAGCAGATTCGTTCAATCCAACAACAGCAATAGTATAATCAGGTTCCCACTCATCATCTGAAACATCAAGGATAACAGGTTGACCAAGAGTATCATAAACGGTTATTTCCGTTATGTCCATGTCATCAACAGTCAGCGGTGTATAAGTGGTTATTATTGAGGAGGCGCCATCCCAATCTTCGAAATCGTGGATATATACCTGTAGGTAATCCACTTCATCCATAGCCGATGTAAAACTCTCTGCATCCACTTTCTTGCCGAGTGAGCGTTTTGCCAACACACTCTGTACCTCTTTTCGCAGTGTCTTCCCACTTTTTGTCGTTTTATCGGCTATTTCACTCCATAGTGCGTACGGTTCATCTTCCTCATTACGTTTGGCTTCGTCATACACGATTTTGGCAAGCTCCGGGTTAGTAAGAGCTTCCGGTAATACTGAAGCAAAGTTTTCCAGAGTTTGCTCCATTTCTGCCAGATTCATAAAAGTTCCCTGATTATCTTCCGGTGATTCTATGCTTGTAGGTTCTTTTTGTGTGCATGCAACTATAAATATAAATAATATGATAAGCGCAAATAATATGCTCCATTTAAAATTTCTTCCAGTCATTTCAACCTCCCATTACTCAATGTTATCTTTCAATAAAAAATCTGTTACAGAACGAAAAAATGATTGCCTGCCTACTCCAACATTCAGTGGATAAGGCGGCAACCCGATCTATCTGAAGGGTAATGGGCATTTACTTCCTAGAGTTAATAAAAATATCCAATCGGAAGAAGTGAAAGTTGTTAAGACAATGTTTTTTGAAAATATTGGTACGGATTCTTGCGGGGGGGGGGTAATTTATACAATAATTTAGCATTTCCAGCCTTTCTTTTACTCGGTTTTAAGTTTAATTGATGTTTATATCAAATTCAAGAATTATTTTGCAATATTTCCGTTTGAATTGTAAAATTCAATCGCATCGGGATCTGCCCGCCGGAAGATCCTGGTGAAAATGACGATCACGTAGATTTCATAATGGAGTATTTGAAAGATCGGAATATTATCTATGATGTTCATGTCGT
>CBDUSM010000238.1:0-3259 GCA_965369825.1 uncultured Bacteroidales bacterium | reverse complement strand
GTCGTTATGGCACAACAAGTTGAGCGGGAAAGGGTAGTGATGGAAATCGGTACAGGCACATGGTGTGGGTATTGTCCGGGCGCAGCTGTTGGGGCAGACGACATGGTAGAGAACGGACATGATGTCGCTGTAATCGAAAACCATAATGGCGATTCATGGGCTAATACTTATTCCAATGGCCGAAATTCTTATTATGGAATTACAGGATACCCTACCGCCATGTTCGATGGTGTTGAAGAAGTTGGAGGGGGTATCCCATGCCCAAACCCCAGCGGAATGTATGATACTTACCTGCAAAAATACAACATCAGGAAAGCTATCCTATCGTCTTTTACGATCGACATGACAGGTAGTCAGTCAGGGTTAGCTGTCGATGTAACATTAGTTATTCATAAAGTGGCATCAGCTGCAACAGCTAACTGTGTTGTTCATCTCTTTATTACTGAATCTCACATTCAGGAAAACTGGTGTGGTTGTATGACTGAATTGAACTATGTTAACAGATTAATGGTACCCGGATTGAGTGGAACACCTTTAGACCTTTCAAATGATGAACAGACTATCAATTTATCTTTTAACCTTGATGGTGGCTGGGACCAGGATCATATTGAGTTGGTAGCCATGATTCAAAACAACACGACAAAAGAAACATACCAGGCAACCATGTCGACTCTCGATGAACTAACCCCGGCTCCTCTTATCGCCGATTTTGAAGCCAGTGAAACCATGGTCTGTGAGGGAACTGATGTTTTATTCACAGATAATACACAGGGATCTCCTACCTCCTGGCAATGGACATTCCCGGGAGGCACCCCATCTTCATCCACTCAGGAAAGCCCAACGGTGGTTTATAACACACCGGGCACTTACGATGTAACTCTTTATGTAAATAATGGATTCACTAATGATGAAATTACAAAAACTGCTTATATTACATCAAGCAGCGAGGCTCCCGGTGTTCCCGGTACACCTGAAGGACCTGACCAGTTGTGTAAAAATCCACCAAACTCAGATTTTACAACATCCGGTTCAGCCAGCACTGTTTTGTACGATTGGGAGATTGACCCTGTCAATGCCGGATTCATCATGAACGATGGCAACCAAACCATCACGGTAAATTTTGTCAATGCTTTTGTTGGAACTGCATCACTTAAAGTTAAAGCTGTTAACGGCTGTGGTGAAAGTGAATTTTCAGATGAGTTGATTATTACTGTCACCGAGTCTCCTACAGCTTATGACGTTAATGGCGGTGGTACGGTTTGCGAAGGAGCAAGTGTTGAAGTAGAGGTAACTAATTCGGATGTGGGTATAGATTATGAACTTTACCTCGATGATGTGCCTACTGGTAATATTATTGCAGGAACAGGTGATCCGATTACTTATAGTGAGATAACTGAATCGGGGATCTATACCGTTTTTGCTTTTGATCCTGTTTCATTGTGTTCATCTGTAATGAATAATTCAGTAGAAGCTTACATCATTCCAGAACCTGTTGCTTTTAACATAACCGGAGGTGGAGAGTATTGTGATGGCACAAGCGGAATAGAGATTGGGCTGGATGGCTCTGAACTGGAATGCGACTATGAATTATACCACAATGATCTGCCAACTGGTATCATAATTTCCGGAACCGGCGAACCAATCATCTTTGAAAACCAAACAGCAGAGGGAAGTTATACCGCTCTTGGTACCACAAGTCTTGGTTCTTGTACAAACTTCATGGAGGGCACATCGGAAGTAACCATCATCTATATGCCGGAAATGCCGGAAATGCCTGTTGGACCCGATTATATCGACTTGTATTACACAACAGTATCAGAATACACTACTGCCGGAAGTGCTAATTCAACTGCTTATGAATGGTCGTTAGAACCATCAGGGGCAGGATATGTTGAAATCATCAGCCTCAATACCAGTGAGGTAACCTGGGATATGAGTTTCCTCGGTACAGCCATGATTAAAGTGAAAGGTGTTAATGAATGCGGTGAAAGCGACTGGTCTGAAAGTCTTGAAGTGACAGTTGATAATACAGTTGGCTTTAGTGAGCCGGGTAATGATCTAGGAATCAGCATATCGCCAAATCCAACAACTGGCCTCATCACACTTAAATTAAGATCAAATGGCGTAGAAATGGTTAATCTTAAGGTGATGAATTCATTCAATGCTGTTATTTACCAGGCTGAAAGTATGAAAATCAGCAAGACGCATTCACAGTTAATTGATCTGGGAAATGCCCCTAATGGAATTTACTTCATGTATATTGAAACCAGTGAATCAACAATTATTAAGAAGCTTATTATTCAGAAATAAAAATATCACAGCCCTGTAAAACAGCTTCAAAAAAACATCTTGTGCGGCCAGGTACTTCCCCCTGGCTGCCAAATTTTGATAAAATCAGAGATTTTTATCTGATAGAGACAACCATTAGATCATTTAATGCGTCTACATATATTAATTTAAACAATAACTTATTTAACCATCAGAATCATTATGAAAAGAATTATTATTTTTTGCCTTTTGGCAATGTGGGGGGTAACTCTATTGGCTGATACCATTGAAAAAACTTATCTCTTTGAGGATTATAAGCTTATTCAAAAAGGAAACTATCAATTAATATCATTTGAAAACACGTTGTTAACGGGAATAGCCGGCGAACCGACCCTGCCATACCAGGCAGTCTCATTGTTGCTTCCACCAGGCCATATCATCGAGAATATTGAAATCATTGGTGAAGAAGAAACAGTGATACCCGGTACTTTTCTTCTATACCCACAACAACACTCCCAACCTTTGTCAAAAGGAAATTCCGGGATTTTTACGAAAAATAATGAAATATATGGTTCAACCGATATCTATCCGGCTGAAGCATTAGGCCCTTACAATACCGAATTCATGAACGGTTATTCATTTGCCCTTACAACCTTTACGCCAGTAAAATATACTCCTTCAACCGGCAATGTGTCATTTTATAAAAAAGTAATCGTCCGGATCGAAACCCGAAAAACGGAAGCGGCTTTATCCGCTCTTGAACGATTGCATTCTTCTGAATCCATTAAAAAAAGTATACAGAATTTTGCTCAAAATGATGATGTGATCTCATCCTATCCTGAACGATTTCTCCGTAATGATGATTATCAAATACTTATGATCACACCATCTCTATTCGAGAACAGTTTTGAGGAATTGATTGAGCTTTATCTCACGCGGGGATTTAAAACAGAAGTGGCTACTGTTGAATTTATCGAATCTACTATTTCCG
>CBDUSM010000237.1:0-3261 GCA_965369825.1 uncultured Bacteroidales bacterium | reverse complement strand
AAGGAAAACCATTTTCACCGGATGCACGCATGAAGAAGATTCTGAAGGATGCGGCAGCAATCGGCAACGCCTCGGCACGATCCATAGCATTTCGTCCACGTAATAAAGCTATCTATTTCTACCCGGATCGTCAATGGTACACCGCCTTTTCCGGCGGCTATGACTTCATGGACAACGGTGAACTGGTTCTCGATGATCGCTTAATGTATCATTATGCTTGTACCGGTATTACGCCTGCCATGGCCATGCCGAAAGTAGGAACAGGATCGGCCTATGCGTTTACTGCTCATGACGCTAAAAAGAACTATCTCGATGGCGGTAAAACGTACAAGGTGACGCTACCCACACCGATTCCAGTCAATAACTTCTGGTCATTCATGGTGTATTCGGGTCAACATCGCTCCATGCTGGAGACCGACCAAAAGTCAGCCGGCCTCGACAGCAACAGTCCGTCCGTTAAACCCAACAATGATGAATCTTATACAATTTGGTTCGGGCCAAAAGCACCAGAAGGGCATGAGGGCAATTGGATTCAAACGATCCCCGGAAAAAGCTACCTTGTCATACTACGACTCTATGGCCCACTGGAAGCCTGGTTCGATAAGAGCTGGAAGCCCGGTGATTTTGAATTGGTAAAATAAACAGTTTGGCTATACTCACTGTCGAGGTCAGGCTGAGTGTAGTCAAAACATGAAAAATTTCAATAATTAATAATAAAAGGATAAAAAAATGAAAAATTTGATTTTATTTTTGGGAATTATTTTAATTGCTACAGCTTGTCAACAGGAATCAGCAGTTAAAGAAAAAGAGAATGCTCCACATTACAAAATGACCACTGAAATTCCAACGGGTGTTCAAACGCCAGATAAAGTGGAAACAAGTATTGGAACTTTGGAGTTTTTTGATGGTGTACCTTCCAAAGCGACATCAGAAAATGTATATGATTATTTGGATAGAATGCGTGGTGTAGATGCTTTTCTTAAAGGCATACCCGGTGCTTCAGTAAGAGGGTTAATAGTAGGTTTAGAAGATTTAGGTGTAAACCAATATAATAAAGTAGGAATAACAAAGTCACTGCTGGATTCTAAATCCTTATTCTTAACGGCAAACACATCTACCATTTACATTACTCCAAAAATAGATTTAAAGGAAAACGGACCGATGGTAATGGAAACTCCCCCAGGTATGTTGGGTGCTTTTAACGATGCATGGTTTAGGTATATTGCTGATATTGGACCATTTGGTGAAGATAAAAGTAAAGGTGGGAAATATTTGATATTGCCTCCAAACTATAATGGTGAAATTCCAGAAGGTTATTTTATAGTAAAGTCTCCTACTTATAATGTATTTGTTTTTATGCGTACATCTATTGCAAATGGTTTGGAAGCTGCGGTTCAAATGGTTGAAAATAACTTAAAGCTGTATCCGTTGGCCGATAAAGACAATGCTAAAAAAATGGAATTTGTTGATGTTTCAGGTGTTGATTTTAACACAATACACACCAATGACTTCTCATTTTACGAACATTTAGCTGATTGGATTAATGACGAGCATGTAAATATGTTAGATGATGAAACAAAAGGACTTTTTGCATCAATAGGTATTGAAAAAGGAAAAGCCTTTGCACCAGACGAAAGAATGAAAAAAATACTTACCGAGGCTGTGGCTATTGGTAACGCTGCTGCACGTTCAATAGTATGGTATCCTCGCACCGATAATAATTTGGCTGGTGCCGAAATATATCCAGGTGAAAATAGCTCTTGGATAATGGCATTTGCAGATAAAAACGTATTCTTTACAACTGAAAATGGTGGCATGAATTCTGATGCTCGGGATTTGTTTCATTATGCCTATACTGCTGTTACTCCTGCTATGGCAGTTTCTATTCCGGGTGCTGGCTCTGATTATGCCATTGCATATTTAGATGCAGATAAAAAACAATTTGATGGAGGGGAAACTTATAAACTCCATATCCCGGCAGATGTACCTGTTAATGATTTCTGGGCTGTTACCATATACGATTCTCAAACGCGCTCATTACTTCAAACAGATCAGCAATTTCCAACTGTTGGCAGCCAAACTGAAGGATTTAAGCAAAATGAAGATGGCTCTTTTGATCTATATTTCTCACCAAAAGCTCCTGAAGGTTTTGAAAATAACTGGCTGCAAACAATTCCAGGGAAAAGTTGGTTTGTAGCTCTTCGTGTATATGGTCCTTTAAAACCATGGATTGAAAAAACATGGAAGCCGGGTGATTTGGAGTTAGTTCAATAGGTAATAATCTTTTCATGAGTTTTCAAGGGATGGGGTTGTTAGTATATTACTTACAAGAGTAATAAAACAAGAGAAGTAGAAATAAATATTTAAAAACCAAATCTTAATTATGATGAAAAAAGCTTATAACAAATTACAATTACTGACAGCAATAGTGCTGTCGGTAATTATGTTGAGTTGCACTCAGCAAACGACACATCAGCAAACTGTTACTTCCTTATCAAAAGATATAAAGGAAATTAGTCCGGGAATTTTAGAAGGGTATTTATCAAAAGAAGAAATTCCGAATAGCCTAAAATTAGTACCTCCGCCACCGGAAGAAGGTTCAGCCGCTTTTATGCTGGATCAGGAGCTTGCTGCTAAATATGTAGCTCTAAAAGATGAGCTTAGAAAAGAGCAAGCCACCAAAGATGCAATATTGGCATTTCCTGAAGCTACTGAGGCTTTTAATATAGTATTAGATGTTAAAATTTCTGAAGAAAATACCCCGCATTTGTATATGATACTTCGCAGGACTTTAGCCGATGCCGGCTTATCAACTTATGGTGCAAAAAATCATTATCAACGCGAAAGACCATTTATGGTAAATAACACAGCTATTTGTACTCCCGACGAAGAAGCAGGTTTACGTAAAGATGGTTCTTATCCATCGGGTCATACAGCCATTGGTTGGGCTTGGGCACTTATTCTTACCGAGGTATTTCCTGAACAAGCCGACGTTATCATGGAAAGGGGAAAACAATTCGGCGTAAGCCGTAATGTATGTAATGTGCATTGGCACAGCGATGTAGTTTACGGAAGAATGATGGGGGCAGCGGCAGTAGCCATGTTGCACTCCAATACTGATTTTTTGATTGATTTGGAAGCAGCTAAAGAGGAAATTGAATTATTACGAATAAAGTGAAAATAAGTCACTTAGAATCATCACTTAAACATAGGTCGTTATTTTTTGTTAACTCGAAAAGAACAATAAATCTTTAAACTAAC
>CBDUSM010000236.1:0-3278 GCA_965369825.1 uncultured Bacteroidales bacterium | reverse complement strand
TTGCCCAGCTGGGATTCGTTTGCCTGATCATCGAAACCATACAATGGGGAGAAGTACGCGGAGAACATTGGGGATGTTATGCCAATGGCTGGTTTAACTGGTACAGCCGTGGTTATACACCGGGCGGAGTGGAAGCCTGGAATGCTATACGGGGCCTCGATCTTCTTTCAGAAAGGCCAGAGGTAGATCCTGAAAATATGGGAGTAACCGGCATCTCCGGAGGTGGATCACAGAGCTGGTATATTGCTGCTGCAGATCCACGTATTAAAGCAGTTGCACCTGTGTGCGGGGCCAGTACCCTGAAAGCACATATTATGACCCGAACAATTGACGGACATTGCGATTGCATGATGCCTGTCAATACGTATCAACGGGATTTTCAGGATATTGGTGCGCTGATAGCACCAAGACCTCTCCTGATAGCACAGGCAGACCGCGATGGCATAAACACTATCGAATCAGTACGTGAACTATATTCAGACATCAGGAAAATTTATGATCTTTATGATGCATCCGAACAGATCAGCCTTGTGGAAACCCCCGGAGGACATTCCTACCACCGGATATCCCGGGAAAAAATTTTTTCATTTTTCCTGAAACACCTGATGGGAAAACAAATCTCACCCGAAGATGCAGGAGATATCAATACATCGCCGGAAATGCAGTTATCAGAAGAATAATTGAAAGTTTATATTGATGGCCATCCGGCAGACGACCGGACCACTACAATCCAGGACTCTTTTGTTAAACTTCCCGCCGATCCTGTAATTTCTAATGAAAAAGAGTTATACGCTTTCCGGGATTCTGTAAAAAGATTCCTGAGACGTGAAACTTTCGGTGCTTTTCCAAAAGACCCGGCGCCTTTTGATCCCAGGCTGGTATTCCGCGCTGCTGATGGTGCCCGATACGGTTGGGAAGTTTATAGCTTCATATCAGAGGAGGGCTGGCGCTTAAAAGTGGATGTTCGCTGGAAAAATGAACCTCATAAAGAAAAGCCCCTGATGATTGTTTTGCGAAGTCCTGACGAAGACCGTTGGGAATCGGAAAGTTTTATTAACGGCTTGAATGATGAATGGAATATAGCCTATTTTGAAGTAAGAGGTGTAGGGGAAAACGGATGGGCGCCAAATCTGCAATGGCATATACGCCGCGCTTCAGCATGGACAGGGAGAACAGTGGCTTCCATGCAGGTTTATGACCTGTTGCGCTGCATAGAGTTTTGCCGGACCCTGGAAGGTGTGGATAAAGATAAGATCGGCATCGCGGCAAGAGACGAAATGACAGTTGTGGCCATGTATGCAGCCTTGATGGATGGGAATTGTCAAAAACTGATTTTAAAAAATCCACCTGAAAGCCAGGATATACCGAGTCAACCGGATGGAAGAGGGCCTGCTATCGAAATGCTCAATTGCCTGAGAGTTACCGATATCTACCAACTACCAGCCTTATTATCACCTGCAAATATTGTATTTATCGGAGAGATGCCTTCTGCCTATCAATGGTCGGAAAATATTCTTAAAAAACTGGGGAAAGACGAATTTTATAAATCAAATTCTCTTGAATAGAAACCGTTTTTCATTCAAAGCAAACGAAATAAAAGACAATTTAACTAATACATAACGTTACGTAAATTTTTAGTAATTTTTTAATATCTTTACCGATACATAATATTCACAGTTATTGTTAAGTTTATAAATAAGAATTTAGCATGTTTGTCTATATAATTCAAAGCATCTTCGAAAATGCAAAATAAATTATTCACTTTACTCATTATTGTACTTTTCATCGCGGGATGTAATAACGGGGTTTTTAAATCCAAAAACAGAGCTTTAGACATTTCATATCATGTAAATAAAAAAGATAGTATCCAACCATCATACCAGGTGGCAATATGGCTGGAAAAACCCGACGGTGCCTATGTTAAAACATTATTTGTAAGTGAATACCTTTCATATGGCGGGTTTTTTATTCCAACGATATGCCCGGAGTGGTCAGTGAAAGCCTGTTGGGATAAAGTTACAAAAGAAGAATTTGATGCCGCCACGGGAGCAACTCCATTGGTGGGTGACAGAAGTTTTGAATTTAATTGTTTTGAAAAACAAATACCTGTTGGCAAATACAAATATATAATAGAAGTACATATAATTGAAAATTTTAACGAACTTTATACCGGTGAAATAGAAATTGGTGATGAGGAAGATGAAAGTGAGGCCCGGGTAACTTATCTGCCTGAAAGACAACCTGAAGCAAGTGATATTTTATCACAAGTAAAAGTGAAATACAATAAATAGTATAAACTAATTATTAAAATTATGAAAAACTATTCACGACGGAAATTCATTCAAAACTCCGCTTTAGGAGCTGCTGCTGTATCTACATCAGGACTAATGTCATCCTGCTCATTATTTTCTGACAAGGATAAGGAAGTTAAGATACCGCAACGTGCTCTTGGTAAAACCGGACTAAAAGTCTCCATTTTATCGTTTGGAGGAGGCTCACAATTCCTGAAAAATAATGATGGCGACTGGGAAAAAGTGTTAACAAAGGCTGTTGAAAGCGGTATTAATCTGTTTGATACAGCACCAAGTTATACCGTTTCATCTTTTGGTTTGGGTGATAGTAAATCATTGGGTGGCGAAGAACGATATGGATATATCTTACCTGAATACCGGGATAAAATTTATCTTTCAACAAAACTGGAATCACGTGACCCTGACGAAGCCAAAAAATCAGTTGAGACCAGTCTGACCAGGATGAAAACTGATTATCTCGATATTCTTATGATACATGGTATCGCACCATCGGATGATGTCGCTATAATTGAAAAAGGCCTTTATAAAGAAATGGTCAGACTAAAAGAATCGGGTGTTGTAAAATATATCGGATTTTCAAGTATGGATAGTGCTGAACGTTCAAAGGATATGCTTGAAAAACTCGATTTTGATGTTTGCATGCTGGCAATGAATCCAACCATGTATGGAGATTATACATCAGTAGCTTTCCCTGCTGCGCGGAAGAAAAATACCGGTATTATTGCAATGAAAGTTATGCGCAATATTGTCGGGGTGGAAGCAACAGCTAAAGAGCTTTTTGAATATGCATGGACAGAGGAAGGGGTTGAAAGCACTATAGTCGGTCATTTTGGTATTAAACCTCTGGAGGAAAATATTAAACTGGCACAAGAATATGGGAAAAACGAACTGGCGGGTATAGACCGGCAGGAATTGGAAACCCGCCTGGCCAAACTTGCCGGACCACATGCCTTGTGCTGGGCACAA
>CBDUSM010000235.1:0-3302 GCA_965369825.1 uncultured Bacteroidales bacterium | reverse complement strand
ATGCAGGCCCGTCCATTTTACCCCCTTACACATTGGAAAACACAGCAAAGGCCGTACTGGATTTAAATGGTACAGGGTTATCTGTTATGGAAATCTCTCACCGAAGCAAAGATTTCATAGCAATCATGGACGAAGCAGGTGCTCTTTTCATTGAATTATTAGACATTCCTGATGGTTACAGTGTTTTATTTCTGGGCGGAGGGGCCAGCTTGCAATTCGCGATGTTACCGTTTAATTTGCTTAATAAAAAGGCCGCTTACCTGAACACAGGTGCATGGTCAAAGAAAGCTATAAAGGAAGCAAAGTTGTTTGGAGAAGTGGATGTTGTAGCTTCTTCCGAAGATAAAAACTTCAACTATATTCCAAAAGGCTATACCATTCCTACAGATGCCGATTATTTTCACATTACCACTAACAACACTATTTATGGCACCGAGATCCGTAATGATTTGGACTCACCTGTTCCATTAGTTGCTGATATGTCTTCAGATATATTCAGCAGGCCAGTTGATATTTCAAAATATGCAATTATTTACGGCGGCGCTCAAAAAAATCTGGCTCCGGCAGGAATGACATTTGTTATCATTAAGAATGACATACTGGGTAATGTTGACCGCCCTATTCCTACAATGTTAAATTATCAAACACATATCGATAAAGGGTCAATGTTCAACACGCCTCCATGTGTAAACATCTATGCTGCCTTGCAAACCTTGAGATGGCTCAAAAAAAATGGAGGTATAACAAAAATGGCCAACACGAACAATGAAAAAGCTGACCTTTTATATAACGAAATTGACCGTAATAAACTTTTTGAAGGAACAGCACAAAAAGAAGATCGTTCCATTATGAATATTTGCTTTGTTATGAAAGATGAATTCAAAGAGTTAGAAGGTGAATTTCTTAAACTTGCTACATCAAAAGGAATGATTGGAATTAAAGGACATAGATCGGTTGGAGGCTTCAGGGCTTCAACGTATAACGCACTGCCAATCGATAGCGTAAAAGCACTAATTGAAATTATGCAAGCCTTTGAAGAATCCCATTAAGAAATATCACTATTATCACACATTTAAAATATTACTGTCATGACAAAAGTATTAGTTGCTACTGTTAAACCATTTGCACCAGCTGCAGTCAATAGCATTAAAACAATAATTGAAAAAGCCGGGTACGAGTTTATTCTCCTGGAAAAATACGATGATCAGTCTGAATTGATCAAGGCTGTTGAAGATGTTGATGCTCTTATTATTAGAAGTGATAAAGTCACACCAGAAGTTATTTCTGCCGGAAAAAACCTGAAAATTGTTGTTCGGGCCGGGGCCGGTTATGATAACGTTAATTTAGAGGCAGCTTCTGCAAAAAAAGTTGTTGTGATGAATACCCCCGGACAGAACTCCAATGCCGTTGCTGAGCTTGCTCTTGGAATGATGGTGTACTATGCCAGAAATTGCTTTAATGGGAAACCCGGAACTGAATTAAAAGGCAAAAAACTGGGTGTCCATGCCTATGGAAATGTGGGTAAAATAGTTGGGAATATAGCAAAAGGATTTGGCATGGATATTTATGCATTTGATCCATTTATCCCCCGGGAACAAATTGAAAAAGATGGCGTAATTTGGACTGGCTCAGAAGAAGAACTTTATACTACCTGTCAGTACGTTTCTTTACATATACCAGCTAATGAACATACCATTAAATCAATTGACTACCATCTGCTTTCAAAAATGCCTTTCGGAGCTACACTCGTTAACACTGCACGGAAGGAAGTTATTGATGAAGAGTCACTTATGAAAATTCTAAACGAAAGAAATGATTTTGGATACATCTCCGATATTGCACCTGCTTGTGCCGGTGAAATCAAAGAAAAATATGAGGGAAGGTACTATTTCTCCCCAAAAAAAATGGGTGCGCAAACAGCAGAAGCTAATATCAATGCTGGTATAGCTTCAGCTAAGCAAATTGTTAATTATCTTGAAAAGGGAATAAAGACTTTCATGGTTAATAAATTTTGAACATTATTATTATGGCAGTATTAAAAGCATTTAAAGGATTACGGCCTCCTAAAGCAATCGCAAAAAAAGTGGCATCAAGGCCATATGACGTATTAAATTCGCAAGAAGCAAGGGAAGAAGCAAAAGGCAATGAATACTCTCTTTTGCATATTATCAAACCGGAGATTGACTTACCTGAAGGCACAAACCTTTATTCTCAACAAGTGTACGACAAAGCAGCGGAAAATTTTGCAGCATTTCGCAACAATGGATGGTTGGTTAAAGATGAGCAAGAATCATTGTATATCTATGCACAAACAATGAATGGGAAAATCCAGTACGGGCTTGTTGGCTGTGCCGCTGTTGAAGATTATATGACAGGGGTTATCAAAAAGCATGAATTAACCAGGCCCGACAAAGAAGAAGACCGGATGAAACATGTGAGGGTTAATAATGCCAATATGGAACCGGTATTTTTCTCTTACCCTGCTGTGAAAGAAATCGATAGCATTATTGATTGGGTAGTCGGAAATAATGAACCGGAATACGATTTTATTTCAGAAGACGGAATTGGTCATCAATTTTGGATTATTAAAGATCAGGGGGGCATCCAAACATTGATTAATCTTTTTGATGAGATACCATATACCTACGTTGCCGATGGCCATCATCGGACTGCTGCTGCCGCACTGGTTGGACGTGAGAAAAAAAATGCCAACAAAAATCATTCAGGTGATGAAGAATATAACTTCTTCCTTTCTGTGCACTTTCCTGATGATCAACTAACAATTATTGACTACAACAGGGTTGTCAAAAACCTTAATGGCCTATCGAAAGAAGCTTTCATGGATGCATTAATGGAAGGTTTTGTCATTGAAGAGAAGGGCGAAGATGAATACAGGCCCATAAAACTTCATAACTTCAGCATGTACCTCGAAGGAAAATGGTACTCACTCACTGCCAGGCAAGGAACATTTGACGATACAGACCCTATTGGCGTACTGGACGTAACCATTCTGTCGAATCAAATTCTTGATAAAATATTGGATATAAAGGATTTAAGAAGAGATAAGCGTATTGACTTTGTAGGAGGCATCAGGGGGATAGGAGAATTAAAGAAACGTGTGGATAGTGGTGAAATGGCTGTTGCTTTTGCGCTGTATCCTGTCTCGATGAAACAATTGATCAACATTGCAGACTCAGGGAATATCATGCCACCGAAAACTACCTGGTTCGAGCCAAAGTTAAGGAGTGGGCTGGTTGTTCATGCACTTGATTAACCAATACAACTCCTAATAATCCATATAC
>CBDUSM010000234.1:0-3314 GCA_965369825.1 uncultured Bacteroidales bacterium | reverse complement strand
ATTTAAGAATAAAAAGGGCTTCAAATGCCTTGAAATCTTTACATTTGCAAATTCTTAATTTTTTTTTTGATTTAGTGTAGAATATTGATTGATTTGTAAAAATGAGCTATATAGATTTCGATAAAAGCCAGTTGGTTAACCTTGAATATTCGTTAGATAAAGAGCTGATACGATCAAACAGGGCCGGTGCTTATGCCAGCACAACTATACCCGGATGTAACACCCGTAAGTATCATGGTTTACTGGTGGTCCCGCAACCTGACATTGATGGTGAGAATCACGTGTTGCTTTCTCTTCTCGATGCAACCGTTATTCAACATGAAACCGAGTTTAATCTTTCCATTCATAAATTTAAGGGAGAGACGTATCATCCAAAGGGACATAAGTACATCAGGGATTTTGAATCGGAGCCGATTCCAAAACTCACTTACAGGGTTGGAGGAGTTGTTTTAACCAAAGAACGGCTTTTTTCGTCGAAGGATGACCGGATCCTGATCAGGTATACCCTGGTTGATGCTCATTCGCCTGTTGTGTTGAGGTTAAAGCCTTTTTTGGCTTTCCGGAATGCCCATCAGCTGAGCAAGGCGAATAATTTTGTAGAAAAAAAATATATCAGGATTGCAAATGGGATCAAGGTGAGGATGTATAAGGGTTATTCCTACCTTAACATGCAGTTCTCGAAAGAAACGGAATACACCCATGTGCCTGATTGGCATTACAACTTTGAATATGACAGAGAAAAAAGAAGAGGGTATGAGTGTATAGAAGATCTGTATACTCCGGGGTATTTTGAGTTTCCTATGAAAAAAGGGGAGTGTGTTGTTTTTTCCGCAGGCGTTGACCCTATTAATGTATCTTCTTTGAAACGGTTATTTACCAATGAGGTCAGCAGGAGAATTCCACGGGACAGCTTCAAAAATTGCCTTGAAAATGCTGCTCAACAGTTTATCGTGAAAAGAGGTAAGCGGACTGAAGTTATTGCCGGGTTTCCCTGGTTTGGGAGCTGGGGACGCGATACATTTATTTCGTTACCCGGCCTGACTCTTTCCCGGGATGACCCTAAAACATGCAAAGCTGTTCTCGATACGATGGTCAGCGATATGAAAGGGCCCCTGTTTCCAAATATGGGAAGTGGCCAGGATATGGCATTCAACTCGGTGGATGCTCCGTTGTGGTTTTTTTGGGCTGTGCAACAATACGGGAGCTATACCGGCCGGAAAAAGCAATTATGGAACAGGTATGGAGAAAAAATGAAAACCATTCTCAGGGGCTTCAGGGATGGTACGTTGTATAATATCAGGATGCAGGAAAATGGGTTGATCTATGCCGGCGAACAGGGGAAAGCGTTAACATGGATGGATGCCATTGTTGATGGTGCCCCAGTCACTCCACGAACGGGAATGGCTGTTGAGATCAATGCACTCTGGTACAATGCTGTGATGTACAGCCTTGAGCTGGCAAAGGAAGCTGATGATCATGTTTTTATTGAAGAATGGGCATCGTTGGCCGGGATGATCCCGCAAGCCTTTGTTGAGACATTCTGGATGGATGATAAAGGTTACCTCGCTGATTATGTTGATGGAGAGAAAAAAAATATTGATGTAAGGCCCAATATGGTTTTTGCTACCTCTCTTCCATATACAATGTTAAATTTAGATATGCGTAAAAGCATACTTGATGTCATAGAGCAGGAACTCCTAACTTCCAGAGGATTAAGAACACTCTCACCCAAGAATACGAACTATAAAGGCGTCTATTTTGGCGATCAGGCTACTCGTGATACTGCTTACCATAATGGTACAGCATGGCCCTGGTTAGTTGGACATTTTATGGAAGGCTACCTAAAGGTTAATGGCAAGAATGGTATTCATCTTGCAAAGAAACTGTACTATGGATTTGAGGATGTTATGCTGGAGCACGGTATAGGTACCGTGTCGGAGGTTTATGATGGTGATCCACCCCATAAGGCTGGCGGAGCTATTTCGCAAGCATGGAGTGTGGCGGAGTTGTTGAGAATGGAGAAAATGATTGAAAAGTTATAAATACAATGAAAGTACTAATGTTCGGTTGGGAATTTCCACCCCACATCACAGGTGGATTGGGAACGGCTTGTTTTGGACTTACCAAAGGCTTGATGAAGCATGATACAGATATTCTGTTTGTGGTTCCCAAGGCTTATGGTGATGAAAGCCAGGAAGCCGTTAAATTGATCAATGCAAGTGATGTATTGGTCGATGTTAAAGACCCGGAGTACAAGTCGTATTGGGAACGGATTACCTTTATGGCGGTTGGATCTAATTTGATCCCTTATGTTGGCCCGGAAGAGTTTAAGGATTTAGTTGCACAGAATGAGCTAAAAAAGCAAGTTGATGAAAAGTCGGTTTTTTCGAGGAAGTTTGATTTTTCCGGTAAGTATGGGAAGGACCTTATGGATGAGGTTTCCCGATATGCTCTGGTTTGTTCTGCCATAGCGGCTACGAACGATTTTGATGTTATTCATGCACACGACTGGTTAACTTACCCGGCCGGGATGGCTGCAAAATCTGTTTCCGGGAAACCTCTGGTGGTTCATATTCATGCTACCGAGTATGATCGTTCAGGTGAGAATATTAATCAAAACGTTTATGATATTGAGCGCAAAGGCATGGAAGCTGCCGACAGGGTAATGGCAGTGAGTGACCTCACAAAGAGAATCGTAATAGAAAGGTATGGGATTGATCCCGAAAAAGTAGTAACGGTTCATAATGCGGTTGAACCTGTTGAAAAGAGTGAACCCATTGATGCCTCCAGAGGGGTAGAAGAAAAAATCGTCACTTTTCTGGGCCGCCTTACTTTTCAGAAAGGCCCGGAGTATTTTGTTGAAGCAGCCCGGAAGATACTTGAGCAGGATGATAATGTGCGGTTTGTTATGGCTGGTTCGGGCGATATGATGAATAAACTCATCCGAAGGGTGGCGCAGTTGAAAATGTCTTCACGATTTCATTTTGCAGGGTTCCTCAGAGGAGCTGATGTTGACAGGATGTTTGCTATGAGCGATGTTTTTGTAATGCCTTCGGTTTCTGAGCCATTTGGCCTTGTTCCGCTTGAAGCAATGAGATCAAATGTACCAGTGGTCATCTCTAAGCAATCAGGCGTAGCTGAGATATTGAAGCACGCTATTAAGGTTGATTTCTGGGATGTAGATGCTATGGCCGATGCTATTTATGGGATTTTACATTATGATGCGCTCTCCCTGTTGTTTAAAAAATATGGAAAGACGGATGTCGATAACCTTAAATGGGAAAATGCTGCGTTGACTGTGAAAGCGGTTTATG
>CBDUSM010000233.1:0-3318 GCA_965369825.1 uncultured Bacteroidales bacterium | reverse complement strand
TAGTAATTGTTTCATGAGTTCAACCCACTTCGGGGTTGTTTTTAGAACATATATTCATTAACCCCGAGCTTCGCACGGGGCTATTCACATTATTGTCCTTCGGACAATACTATCCGCCTGAGGCGGATATAACATGAATAACCACGGGTGTAACCCGTGGATAATCAAGCAATAACAACAAGAACCCTGATAGGGGTTCAACTCTTGATTCGCATTTATTACTAATTAGTACTCAAAGTTTAAAAAGTATGAAAAAAAACGTATTATTATTTCTCTTTATAATATTCTTCAGTGGGGTATCGGTTGGACAATCCTGGACTAAAGAGGTAAAAAAAAGGTCACATATAGGAGGTGGCATTGCATTTGGCTCGGACATTGTTTCTTTAGGCATAAATGTACTTTGGACGTATAAGGTACAGGAGGAGCTTAGGGTTACCCCAAACTTCACATATTTTTTCCCAAAAAAGACAGAATTTTTTAGCTATGATCGGATCCAATACTTATGGGAATTAAATGTTGATGCCAATTATTTTATCCCATTTGAGCACGACAAGGTCAATATTTATGTAATAGGTGGACTCAATCTATCGCGGCTTATCAAAAAAGGAGTACCAAAAAACCCGGATATTGCATCTGATGAATACAACTTTAGAGAATCGAAACTGTATTACGGCATAAATATAGGTGTTGGTGGAGAATATTCCTTTAACAAAATGATTCGCGGGCTACTTGAAGCCAAATATGTTTTTAGTGGCAACGACCAGTTGGTTGTCAAAGCGGGTGTTGCCGTATCTGTAAAGGAGTTGTTTAAATAAGAAACTGTTAGCTCGTTGCCACCAGCTTGCAGTGGAAAGGCATCACGCATGTTTTGAAACCGTAATGCAGCCATGAATGATAATCATCAGACAATCATCTGGGATTGGAACGGGACATTGCTCAACGATGTTGACCAATGCATCGACTCTATGAATACGATGCTTTTAAAGCGTCAACGGTCGCCCATTTCCAAAAAAAAATATATTGAGATTTTTACTTTTCCTGTAAAAGAATATTACGAAACCATTGGTTGGAATTTCAATAATGAATCATGGGATGAAATCGCCAATGAGTTCATGCAGCTTTACTTTAGCAAATTAGGAGCTGCCGGCTTGCATAAAGAGGCACTACCAGTTATTAAATATTTCCATAAAAAGAATTACCCCCAGGCCATCCTGTCAGCCATGGAACATAATGCGCTGGTTTCAGCGATAAAAAAGAGAGGGATACTCCAATATTTCGATCAAATAACAGGCATTGAAGATCACTTTGCCCACAGCAAAATTGAGGTTGCCCGCAAATTGATTCGTAACCTTAATGTATCCCCCGGAGAGGCAACCATGATCGGTGATACGATTCATGATTATGAAGTTGCCAAAGAGCTGGGTTGTCAATGCGTATTGGTTGCCATCGGGCATCAGACTTATGAAAGGCTTAAAAAAAGCGGTTGCCGGGTAATGAGAAGGTTAAATGAAATTCCAGGGCTGTTTGGAGGTTGAAAATCGCAATTTATTTGGGTTAAAAATTTCTGGGTTTATCAGGGGTGGGCTCTTCTTCTATTTCAATATATATCACTTCACTGATCAAAATCCCATTTCTGTAATTTTGTTTCTTTTGTATCCTCCCATCTTCCAAAAAACAGGCCCAATCGCCATCACGCTTACCATTGATATAATTCCCAGAAACCGTTTCCTGTCCTCCGGGATAAAACAGTTTAAAAATTCCATCTTTCAAACCGTTTGAATAACTGGCTCCCAATTTCAGTGCCCGATTAGGAAAATACTGTACCCAGGCTCCATCCTTTTTATCGTTGACATAATGGATCTCTTCTGCAATAACACCATCCAGGTAAAAAACCTTCCATGTTCCATTTTTTTGATTATTGAGGTAGAACTCTTCAGAAACCTTCTGACCAGCTTCATTATTGAAAACCCAAAGGCTGTCTTTTTGCTGATTGTGATAACATCCCATCGACATAATATTTCCGTTCATGTGAAACATGGTTGTGTGAGAATAATTTCCTTTATCAGTATATATTGAAATAGCCTTTAGCTTTCCGTTTGGGTAATAATATCTGAATTCACCGACCGGGGCATTATTTTCGAAACGACCTTCGTATTTCAACAGCCCATTTTCATCATTCTTTTCCCAATAACCCTGCTTTCTACCTTCAGCATCAATTCTATTCAACGAGTCTTCTTGAGTATGCTGGGCATTAACTTGTGAAAATAAAAAAAGGATAAAAACGAAAAGGATGCCTAATGCTTTCATAGAAAGTACAATTGAATTACTTTTGCAGCTACAAAAATATAGAATCTTTTACAATATCCGAAAAAAGTGAATTCTTATTCATCCAAACTACTTGAAGCCGCTGTAAATGAATTGGCCAAACTCCCTGGAATTGGCAGGAAAACGGCTTTACGTTTAGCCCTACATCTTCTAAAAGAGGATATAGAGCAAGTAGAAGCCTTCAGTACAGCTATTACCAAAATGCGCAACGAAGTTCAATTTTGTCAGGAATGCCACAATATTTCAGATCAGGATATTTGCGAAATTTGCGGTAATCTAAAACGAAAAAAATCTATAATCTGTGTTGTGGAGGATATAAGGGATGTTATGGCAATTGAGAACACCGGGCAATATAATGGTGTTTATCATATTCTGGGAGGTGTCATTTCGCCAATGGACGGTATTGGCCCGGCGGATATCAATATTATTACCCTTGAAAACAAAGTAGCCAAAAACGAGGTTGAAGAAATTATCCTGGCGCTCCCAACCACTATCGAAGGGGACACAACTAATTTCTATTTATTCAAAAAGCTAAAAAATTACGACATAAATATTTCTATCATTGCCCGTGGAATTGCCATAGGGGACGAACTGGAATATACTGATGAGATTACACTTGGACGATCCATTCTAAACAGGACGCCATACGAACAATCTCTAAAAAGGTAAGCCACAGCTTTTCATCGCATTATTTTTCATTTTCTTCCTCCTCAAAAAGAGCCAACTGGTTTTCTGTAACAAAATACTCTGCGGGCACCTCACTTGCATAAAATTCGATATACCGTCGGATAGCTTTCTTAATGAGCTTATTAGGAGTAGTTTTTCTGGCTTCGCAATAATTTAATAAAGAGCGTTTTTGCCTTGCAGATAGCTTAAAAGCAACGGTTTTAAATTTAACTTTTTTCCTTTTTTCCCTCTTGGCAGGGCGCATTGCTGATAAGTTAGGTTTCTCTATTGGGAGTCCAACCTACGACATTAATAAACATAAGAAGC